>JACQXP010000369.1 GCA_016208645.1 Candidatus Methylomirabilota bacterium
ATCAAAGTCTACATGCCCACGGATTACCTGGGCGTGGTAGAGGCCCTGCGGAACAAGACGGCGGACCTGGCCTTTGTCCACCCCGCTGGCTACGTCTTCGCCAACCGCGAGGCCAAGGCTCAGATCGTCGCCGTGGACGTCTGGCACGGGAAGACGAGCTACACCTCTCGGATTTACGTCCGCAAGGATTCCAGGTTCAAGACCCTGGAGGATCTGCGAGGGAAGACCATCGCGTTCGTAGATCCGGGCTCCACGTCGGGGTACGTCTATCCCATGGTCATGCTGATCAAGAAGGGCCTGGTGAAAGACCGTGACCCCAAGACTTTTTTCAAGGAGGCCATGTTTGCGGGCACGCACGAGGCGGCCCTCCTCGCCCTCCTGAACGGGAGCGTGGACGCGGTCGCCTCCTTCGACCTGGCGCCCCAACAGTACCTGAAGGACAAGGAGCGTGTGGACAAGCTGACCTACATCGCCGAGACCGAGCCCATTCCTGAAGCGGGCGTGATCGTCCGCGAGGGGCTGGATCCGGCCCTGATCAAGAAGCTCTTCGATGCCTTGATGGCCTTCAACGCCCCCGAGTACCGGCCCATCCTCAAGGACTTTTACGGCATTGACGGGTTCGCCCCGGGGAGGGACAGCGACTACAATCCGGTCCGGGAGGCCATTGAGCTCTTGGGCTGGCGCCCGAAGCGGTAGGCGTAGAGCCGAGAGTCGAGAGCCAAGAGCCGAGAGTCAAAGGCCAAGAGCCGAGGGCCGAGAGTCGAGGAAGTGGTCATGAGCCGTGGGAGCATTCGTCGGTTCGAGGGCCTGCATGGCTGCCGCGGACGACGCTTCCGGTGCGCCCTGTGGGGCCTCTTGTTTCCGGTGTCCTGCATCGCTGTCGCCGTGACGATCGGATTCTCCGCCGGGATCGCGGCAGCGGCGGCCGGGATCACCCTGGCGCTCACCCCGTCCAAGGACCCGACGCTCCTCCAGGAGGCGGGCACGGCCCTGGCCCAGGAACTCGGCAAGCGGCTGGACCTGCCGATCAAGCTCTACGTGGCCGCCGATTACGCCGGG
>JACQXP010000370.1 GCA_016208645.1 Candidatus Methylomirabilota bacterium
CGGGAACCCGATGGACAATGATCTAGATCATGCGCTGATTGGATTTCCGCCATCGCTTGAAAAACAGGTCGTTAGAAGGGAGGTCCGCGGTTCAGGCGGGTCGCCCGGACAGGGCCAAGGAGTGCTCGGGGGAGAAGATGGGACGTACCGGGTCCTGCGGCCGGGCCAGATCAGCGGCGACGGGAGCGCGGCGAAACGGCTCGGGAGCCGAGCCATCCTGCCAGGCTGCCCAGGCACCCAGCCAACAGCCTAGGGCGGAAGCTGCCGTGGACGATGTTACGATAGGTGTCCTGGGCGGAGACGCAGAGGTACAGGGCGCGGCGGAGCGTGGGGTCGCGGTGGGCCTGCTGAAGGATGGGATCGAGGGACAGGCGCTTGGAGGTGAGGCGCGCCAGGTGCCGGATGGCGCGACCGTACCACAGGTCCCGGGTGATGTCGGCACACGCCGCATAGTAGTGGCGGAACGCCTCTTCGGAGATCCCCAGGTCCAGGATCGTGCGGGCGGCCCGGATCCCGGTGAGGGCCGCGGACGTGATTCCTTTCCCCTTGAAGGGCCGGACGAGCCCCGCGGCATCCCCGATGGTGACGTACCGGTCCCCATAGGGCCGCCGCGCCGGGCCCACGGGAAAGGCGCCCTTGAAGTGGTGCTCGATGGCCCGATCCTGCGGGAGCAGTCGGCGGACCTGGGGCAGGTCCAGGAACGCCTGCATGTCGGGCACGCTGACCCGCCGTCCCGCGATGATGATCGTGATGTGATTCCCCTTGGGGATCAGGGCGCCGAACTCGATGGCCGGCAGGCGCGGCAAGAAGGCGTGGATGCGATCCTGCAGCAGCGCCGGAACGTGCTCCAATCCCCCGGGGTGGATCTTCGTGACGAGTGTTTCCAGGGACGGGGGTAGGCGGTACCCCGTCCGGTCGGCCAGCGCCTCCCCCACAGTCCGGTCCAGGCCGAACGCCCCCACGACGACGTCGGCCCCCCAGCTCCCCCCGTCGGAATAGAGGATCACCCGCTGCGGCCCAAACTCGAGTTCGTATACCCGACTCCGCTCCACCTGGACCCCGGCCTTCTCAGCCGCATCCAGCAGGAACCGGTCGAATTGTACCCGGCGGACGGCGTGCGTCGCCTCCCCGTCCTCCAGGACCGGCATGTCGAGGATTTCGTGTTCACCATACAGGACGTAACCGGCGATTTTCCGCTGCAGCAACCCCGGGGGGAGGCTGAGGTCCAGCTCCCTTCGCAAGACCCCCTGGATGGGTGGAGACAGGACGCCGGCGCACTGGTTGTAATGGGCCCCGAAGTCCTTGGGCTCGAACAGGACCACTTCGATTGCCTGCCCCCGCTCCTTCGCCATCCGGACCAGGGCCAGCGCCGCGCAGGTGCCCCCCGGCCCGCCGCCGATGACGGCCACGCGCTGGCCGCTGCAAAGGGGACCCAGCCTACCGCTTGATTGCGGATTGCGCCTGCCTGCCGCGCCCCTGTCTGCCGTGCCGGCACAGGCAGGCGCGGCGCAGGCAGGGATTTCGGATTGCGGATTTTCTTCGGACACCGAATGGTCCCTACTTCCGATTTCCAGCTTCCAATTTCCAGCTTCCAGTTTTCAGTTCCCCGCGAAGCCAGGCGAAACTGGCCGCCAGGGTCTCCCAGAGCAGGCCCATCAGGACGCCCGGACGCAGCACGGCACGGAGCGCGGTCCGGTACGGCGCATCCCCCGTGAACATCCCCCAGAGAAACTCGTTGAGCGGCCGCCGTCCGGGCGGCAGGTGCTCCTGCTCCCACCGGGCCACCGCCAGGAAGGCGACCACCATGACGGGACAGCGGGAGACCAGGTCGTTGCACGCGAACAGGAACCGCCCGACCCAGTTGTCCACCCTGAAGTGGCGTCGGGACAGCCGGTAGTATGTCTTCCGGAGCGCCTCCCGGCCTCCCGCCCCCTCCAGGATCGCTTGCGCCGCCTGGGCCGCCGTGAAGAAGGCCGAGCCGATGCCGTCCTTCAGGTACCGCGAGATGTCGGCGTCCCCGATGACGACCAGTCCCTCCGCGACCGGGTGGATCGCGGCGGTCACGGGCAGCTTGGGCTGGCACGAGCAGACCCAGTCGGGACAGCGCCAGCCGGCCGGGAAGTGCTTCAGGACGGCCGGGTGTTCCAGGAAGGTCATGAGGTCCTGGCGGGTCACCGCCCGGCCGACCACGGAGACCGTGACGTGACGCTGCTTCGGGGTGAGGGAGGCGAAGCGGATCCGGGGCAGCCCCAGGTTGAAGATCTTGATCTGGCCCTGGTAATGCTCGTTGATGAAGGCCTCATCCAGCGGGAGCTCCGCCTGGCAGGCGAAGACGGCGCGGGGCAGGCGGTAGCCGGTGCCCAGGGACGTCAGGCGTTGCCCGAGAGTGGAATTGATGCCAAAGGCCCCGATGACGACGTCCACCTCCAGGCTGTCGCCATCCGCGCAGACGATCCGGAACCCCGCCGCCCCCTCGTGCCGCCGGACGTCCGCGACCAGGCTGTTCCGATACTCTGCCCCGGCATGGATCGCGCTGCGGAGCAGAAACGCGTCGAAGCTGCGCTCCTCGTCATAGTGCAGCCCCCGGGGCCCGATCCCCCGATAGGCCGTGTAGATCACCGAGCCCGGGGGCCGTGGCAGGAGGATGCTGCCCCCGCGGGTCTCGAGTTCATACCCCAGGATCTTCTGCTGGATCACGTGCGGCGGGATGATCACGCCGAGGCGTTCGAGGTCGTGGATGAGCGCGGCCGACATGACGCCGGCGCACAGGTTGCATCCGGCCGGGCCGAACTGGGTGAACGTCTTGCGGTCCAGGAGGAGGACATGAATCGGTCGGTCGTGGCGGCGGGCGAGGTGCAGGAGGTTCAGAGCGGCGACGGTCCCCGCCGGTCCCGCCCCGATGATGGCGACCCGGAAGGGTGGGCCACGGTGCGCTGGCGCCAGATCCACATCCATGAGGCACTCACACGCCCACCGGGGCGGCGATGGTGGGCCGGCGGATCTTCACGGTCCCCCGAAGGACTCGAAGCATGGTATCACCCCGCGCCGATACCCCCAAGGAGAAATTATCGCTGAGGCATTGAACCTCCCGGGCGACCCCACGCTACGAAAGACGGGCAAGGTTCGGCCATGACCTTCGTCATAGTCCGGTCTCATCCAGCGCACACGGACAGGGATCGTGGCTTGACGCTGCCTCGCCGGGGGTGTTAGTGTCCCTCGCCGTAAGTCCATGTCCGAACAGCGGAGCGATTCCTTGACGTTCGTGTCCCCGCCTGACCCGGCCTTCACCCGTTCATGAGCCTGACCGCCCTCGCGCTCATCCTTCTCTCCGCCGGATTCCACGCCACCTGGAACGCCCTGGTGAAGGTCAGCCGGGACAAGCAGGCGTTTCTCTGGCTGATCCACCTGCCGACCGTCGTCATCGTGCTTCCCTTCTTCCTGGCCAGCAAGGCCGAGCCGATCCCGCCCCTCGGGTGGGCCATGATCGTGGCCAGCGGCGTCATCCACGTCTTCTATTCCATGAGCCTGGGCGCGGCCTACTCCGGCGGGGACCTCTCGCTGGTCTATCCCCTGGCGCGCTCTGCCCCGGTCTTCGTTCCGCTCTGGGCCGTCTGGTGGCTGGGCGAGCGGCCGACGGCGCTCGGGTTCGGAGGGATCGCCCTGGTGGTGGTGGGCGCCTATCTGCTGGGGATCGAGCCGGGCCGGACGACGCGGATCTGGGAGCCGCTCCTGGCCCTCCGACGGCGGGACGTCCAGTGGGCCTGGGTCACCGCCTTGCTCATCTCGTTCTATCACATCACCGACAAGGTCGGGGTGTCCGTGGTCGCCCCGCTCCGTTTCCAGTACCTGATGGTCCTGATCCGCATGGCCGTGTATTCGGTGCCCATCCTCCCCTGGAAGGGGCGGCAGCTCGTCGAGGAGGCCCGGACCCACTGGCGCTCGCTGATCGCCGTGAGCCTCTTGCAGTTCCTGGCCTATCAGCTCGTCCTGACCGCCATGACCCTGGCCCCGGTCAGCTACGTGGCCGCGGTGCGCCAGGTGAGCGTTCTCCTCGCCGTGTTCACCGGGAGCGTCATGCTGCGGGAAGGCCACCTGCCCCTGCGCCTGACGGCCGCCGGCGCCATCACCCTGGGCGTGGTGCTCATCGGATGGAAGGGATGAAGCGGCCCGGCGGCGTCGCCGAGCGGGGTGCCGTTCCGGTCTCCACCCTGCTACCGCTTCCCGACGGCGTCCATGCCCTGTCCCTGACGCGCCACGCAGGCCACCGTCGTCTCCATCGGGGAAGAGAGCCAGACGTGACAGCCGCGATGCAGCGAGGATGGATCCTGTCTACCGCGCTGTACCTCGTCGCCGGCATAGCCTTTGCCGGCTGTGCCGGTACCGACCCGTATGGCGGTACCAGGCCGGTGCGTCTTCCCGAGGTCGCCACCGAGCTGGTTCAGGTGACGACCTCCGATGGGATCCGTTTGGACGGGGCCCTCTGGACGCCGGCAGGCGGGCCAGGGAGGAAGCCGGCGCTCCTCCTGGTGCATGGGTACGCGGGCAACTTCTACACGGGCTGGCCCGGCCTCGCCCGCGGGCTCGCCCAGAAAGGCCATCTGACTCTGGCGCTGAACATGCGGGATCACGACCTCACCCCGCAGACTTCCCTGTTCGAGGACAACCGTGCCGACATCGAGGCGGTAGTCAACCTGTTGATGGCACGTGGGGCGGCTTTCGTGGTCCTTGTCGGGCAGAGCCTGGGAACCAACCGTGTCCTCTTCTACCAGGCAGACACGCAGGACCCGCGGGTGCGTGGTCTCGTCCTGATGGCGGGACCCGGCAACTTGCTGGAGTGGAATATCCGGATCTTCGGGAGGGAACGTGCCCTCGCGGTGCTGACCGAGGCGCAGCGGAGCGTCCAGGAGGGTCGCGGGGCCGAGCTGATGCTGGTGGACCTGGGGCCGTTGGGGAAGGTGCTCTACTCGGCGCAGCACGTGGTGAGCCTCCGGGGTCCCGGAACGCGGTCGGATCCGTTCCAGAACATCGCTCGGGTGAACATCCCGATCCTGATCCTCCACGGAACGGCCGACCGCCTGGCCGACCCGGCCGTGGCCGAACGCTTGAGGGCCGCGGCCGTCGCCACGCCGAGCGTGCAGCCTTACATGATCCCAGGCGCCGGGCATGCCTTGCCGGAACGGGTGGAGGACATCTTGCCAATCCTGGGCCGATGGCTGGAGGCCATTTCGAAGTGACTGAACAACGACTGGCCCCAAGCCGGTGGGTTCTTCAGTTTTCGGCTTGAAGCCGGTGAGAAAAACCTTTCCTCCCCCTGGATGGGGGAGGATTAAGGTGGGGGTGGCATTCGCGGACTGCTCACCCCCATCCTCTCCTTCCCCCCTCCAGGGGGAAGGGAGTGAATCTGACCTCGCCCGATGGGGTTTCAAGCATCCCTGAATGGACACTAGCATGATGCCTCCGCAAGACGAACACGCGCTGGTCGAGGCCTCCCGTGCGGGAGACGCCGGCGCCCTGGAGGAGCTGGTCCGGTCCCACCAGGGGCGCGTGTACGGCTTCGCCATGCGGATGTGCCGCAACGTGGAGGACGCCAAGGACATCCTCCAGGAGACCTTCCTGGGGATGCTCCGCTCGATCAAGGAATTCCGCGGAGAGAGCAAGTTCACCACCTGGCTGTACCGCATCGCCTCGAATGCCTGCCTGAAGAAGCGCCGGCGCGGTGTCTTCGAGCCGGGACCGGAGCAGGAGCTGTCTCTGGACGACCTGATGCCCCGGCCAGGGTCGGATGGCCGTAAACCCGAGATCGCCGATTGGTCCGAGGATGCCGAGCGCGCCCTGCTTCGCGGCGAACTCACCGCGCAGATGGAAGCGGCTATTGACCGGCTGCCCCGGGAGTACAAGATCGTGCTCGTCCTCCGGGACGTCGAGGGGTTCTCGGCCGAAGAGACGGCCGAGATGCTGAAGCTCTCGGTGTCCGCGGTGAAGTCCCGGCTCCACCGCGCCCGGGTCTTCGTCCGGCGGGAGCTGGCGGGATATTTCCAGGACAAGCCGAAACCTTGACGCCAGACACGGAGCGGTGTATGTGTCTCTTGAATTCGGAACCCTCGGTTGGAGCGTAAGGAGAAAGAAATGACAAACCAGACAGTCACATTGGATGACTTGAAAGGGCGGCCATTAGAGGAGGTCCTGCAGACTGTCGCGGATCAGGAGGCACCTCTGGTCGTCCGCCTCCGCGATGGGAAGGAAGTCGTGATCGAGCCAAAACGGCACTTGCAACCGCTGCCCGAATTGGAAGGCAGAGTGCCCGGAAATTGGAAGGATGCCGTGTATGCCCGCGGCTGAAAGTGCGCAGGCGTCTGCACGCGTCCTGATTGACGCGGGCATGTTCATTGCTGCTTTGCTCAAAGGGGACCCGCGCCATGTGGAGGCACGTCCTTTGGTTGAGCAGGCCCGTCAAGGGGATTTGCCCGCCTGCACGACGGCGGGTATCCTGAGCGAGGTGTATGGCGCGCTCACGTGGGAGAAGGCGGAACCTCGTCACAATTCGGGTGACGCTGCACAAGCAGTGCGGTTGTTAGTAGAACCGCCCTCAGCCATTGTGGTTCTGAACGAAGGGCTGGGGGTGGTCCTTCAAGCATTGAAATTGGCGGCCTCCCATCGGCTCACTGCACGGCGTGTTCATGATGCACGGCATGCGGCAGCAGCAATATAAGCGGAGGTCGCGGCGATTTACAGCTACGATATGGACGATTGGAAGATCTTCGAGTCAGATGGTCTGAAAATAGTCGGCCCACCGACTACCCTCGCGCGGATCTCGCAGAGCACAAGGAAGGCATAGCTGGCTGTGCACCGGATTTTCTTCCGCCTGGAACTGTTGCGCTACTTCCAGAGCCAGACGAGTCATTCACCCTGAAATCGGAGCCAACGGGTGCGATCCGCGTTTCAGGCGGAGGACCAAACCATGAAGTGTGTGATTTGCAAGCAAGGGGAAACACAGCCGGGCAAGGTTACCGTGACCCTGGAGCGGAATGGCATGACGCTTGTCATCAAACACGCCCCGGCAAGCGTATGCGCGAACTGTGGCGAGGAATACGTGGACGAGGAGACGAGCGCCCGCCTTCTTGCGAGCGCAGAGGCGGCAACCGGGGCCGGCGTCCAAGTGCACATCCGCGAGTACGTGGCAGCGTAGGCAATTGACGGCGATTCGGGGCGCATCTGAACTTGACGAGATGATCTGAACCCTCCTCCGATTTTCTGGATCGAAGAGAATGAAGGAAAACGAAATCTCCAAATCGGCTCACACCCACGGGATGACGATGACCTGTCGCGAACTCTTCGAGCGCTTGTCGGAGTATGTGGATGGCGAGCTGTCGCAGGAGATCTGCGAGGAGATTCAGCGCCACATGGAGGGGTGCGAGCCCTGCGTGGCCTTCGCCAGGACCCTGAAGACCACTGCCGAACTGTGCCGCCGCCTCCCCTCCCAGCCGATCCCCTCCGAGGTCGCCGCTGATCTCCGGGCCGTCCTCGCCGCGCATCTGCCAAGAC
>JACQXP010000371.1:0-9144 GCA_016208645.1 Candidatus Methylomirabilota bacterium
CCGCCGCCTCACCCACCTCGTATCCCGCGGACTCCAGCGTCATGCGCATCACCCGCCGGATGTGGTCTTCATCATCAATGACCAGAACGCGCCGCCTCATGTTTCTCCCCTCATGCGCGGGCTGGGGACAGGGCCGCCGATTCGCCTGTCACCCGCAGGGTGAAGGTGAATGTCGTGCCGTGCCCCACCGTCGACTGGACGACGATCTGCCCGCCGTGGGTCTCGACAATGCTCTTGGAGATGGCCAGCCCCAATCCCGCACCCCCGGATGGAGTCCCCGGCACGCGGACGAACTTGTCAAAAATGCTCGGAAGATATTCGGGAGGGATCCCGTGCCCGGAATCGGCCACGGAGACGGCCACATGACCGGCGCGGCCGACGGCGCTGATGTGAATCCTGCCCCCGGGCTCAGTGTGGCGCAGGGCATTGCTGACCAGGCTACTGACGACGCACTCTATTTGGGCGCGGTCGGCGAGCACGAATGGCAGCTCCGGCGGGGCGTCCACCTTCAGCGTGATGCCCTTGGACTCCACCTGGCCCCGGAAGGCTTACGCGGCCGCGGTGACCAGGTCGCGGGCGCTGATGCGTGACAGGTGCGGGGCGCTCTCCCCCGCCTCGATCTTGGAGAGGTCCAGGAGATCGCGCATCAGCCTCTCCAGGCGATCGCAATCCTCGCGGCAGGCTTCCAGCACCTCGTGCTGTTTTCCGGTGAGCGCTCCGGCCGCTTCTTCCAGCAACAGATGGACAGTCATCTGGACGCTGGTGAGCGGGGTGCGCAGCTCATGCGACGCGGTGGCGATGAAGTCGGACTTGATGCGGTCAATCTCCCGCAGGTGCGTGATGTCCTCCAGCAGGGTCACCGCGCCAAGCAGCCGTCCCTCGTCATCCCGCATCGGGGTGGTGCGCAGCCGGAAGGCGTGCTCGGATCCGTCCACCACGAGGGGCAGCACCGAGGCCGCACCCTCGCCGGCAACCGGCCGCTGCGAACTCAACGTCTCGGAGACCGCCAGGGCGATACGGCTATCGTGGGCGATCTCTCCCACGTGCTTGCCGATGTTTTCCTGCTCCGGCCCGAAGATCTCTTCGGCAGCGGGGTTGAGCTTCGTCACGCCCCCCTGGGCGTCCGTGACGATCACCGGATTATACAGGGAATCAATGGCCGCCTCGGTGGTCTGTTGCGCCACCAGCAGCTTGCCCAGGTCGGACCGGCGCAACTGGCGGATGCGCTCGGCCATGCTGTTGAATCCCGCGGCCAGGATGCCCACCTCGTCGCGCGAACCAACCTGCGCCTTCGCCTCGAGGTCGCCGCCGGCTATCCTCGCCATCGTCGCGCCCAGCTCCCGCAGGGGACGGACGATCCGGTTGGCGAGGAACGCGGCCAGCCCGCCTCCCGCGACGACCAGCGAGCCGGCGATGACCAGCGTCGTGAGGAACCAACGCCGGGCGACCCCCGCGGCGGCCTCGGACTTTGCCACCATGGCTCGCTGATTGACCTGGATGAGGTTATCGCAGTCGCTCTGCAACTGATGCAGAGAGGCTTCGAGTCGAATGAACTGTCCGCCAGGATCGAGGGCCGCCGTCGCCCGTGCTCCAGGGCCCGTCGGGACGGCGCGGCGGGAGGCCTTCAGTTGGGCCAGGAACCTGTCCACCTGCTGGTAATACGTGTCCCGGTCACGGCGGATCGATTCGATGATTCCCGGTTCGGCAGGCTCCGTGATGTTGTTGGCGGCGCGCTGGAAATGGGCATCGAACCGCCCGCGCTCCTCGGTGAGCTTCGTCAGGGCTGGTTCGAGGTGGCCGAGCAGCGCGAAGAGGACGGCGGACCCCTGGCGGTCCAGGCTCTCCCGCATCCCTTGTCCGGCCACGACCGAATCGTAGTTGTTCGCGAGAATGTTCCGGGACACGCCGCCCATCTCGAGCAGATGCCAGGCGCTCCATCCGCCCAGGACGACGAGCGCGGCGACGAAGATCAGGTAGCCGATGAGCAGCTTGGTGCGCAGATTCATTGCGATGCTCCCGGCACACCCCCCGACCGAGTCTCTGTGGAGCGTGATCGCCCGGAGAAGGGCACCAGCCGGTGGGCACTCGGGGCGGAGTATAACACATCCGGCCGGGATTTCCTCTGGGCCCGCCGGTCCGCGCTGGCGCATGACCCAAGACCCTCAGGAGGCATGCGCCGGATTCATTCAGACTGGCGTGCTCCTCGGGGAGGCCCCGGATCTTCCCCGGTCCGATGAAGGCTGTGGGAGGGAGGCGAGCGTTCTCCTCGGGCGCCGCCCGGTGCAAGATGGGGGATGAACAGTGGCGTGCGTGCCAGTCGGTCGAGACCTTCCCTCCCTGGAGGGTGAGGTCGCCTGGCCTTGCCCGCGGGGTCGCTAGAGATGGTAGGGTACGCTGACCGTGACCTTGCCCGGCTTGAACAGGAGGGCCGCCTTGATCAGGAGGGCCGTCTGGTTGTGCAGGAGGTGTTCCCACCAGTGGGAGGGGATGAATTCCGGGAGGACCACGGTTAGGTACCGGCCCTCACCCTGCCGCTCCATGCGGTCAATGTACTCCAGCAGGGGCTGGAGGATGGAGCGGTAAGGGGATTCCAGGACCACCAGCGGAACATCTGGAGCCCATTCAGCCCATCGCAGGCGCAGCTTCGCGGTTTCGGTGGGGTCGAGGTCCACGGTCAGGGCCGTGACGTTGGGTGAGATGGACTTGGCGTACTCCAGCGCCTCCACCACCCCCTTGTGGATGCCGGCCACCAGGACCACCACCGGGTTCTTGCCGATCCTCGGCCGGCCGGCCCCCTCCAGCGAGAGACGAGCGCGGACCCGATCGTAGTGCTGCCGAACTTGCCTCAGGCCGGCAACGATGAGCGGGATCAGGACGACCACCATCCAGGCACCAAGGGTGAACTTGGAGATGGCGATGATGAGCGTCACGACTCCCGTGGCGAGGGCACCCAACCCGTTGAGCGCGATGTGGTGGAGGGCCGGGTGCTCCTCCTTCAACCAGTGGCGGACCATGCCGGCCTGGGACAGAGTGAAGGACAGGAAGACACCCACGGCGTAGAGGGGGATGAGGGCGTGGGTGCTGCCGCGGAAGAAGATCAGCAGGAGGATGGACAGGCCTGCCAGGATCAGGATGCCGTTGCTGAAGACGAGCTTGTCGCCGCGGTTGGACAATTGCCGCGGCATGAATCCGTCCCGGGCCAGGATGGAGGAGAGGCGGGGGAAGTCGGCGTAGGAGGTATTGGCTGCCAGCAGCAGGATCATGGCAGTGGCAGCCTGGATGTTGTAGTAGAGCACGTTCTGGCCGAAGACTTGCTGGGCCAGGATGGACACCACGGTTTCTGTCTCACGGGGGACCACCTGATAGACGTGGGACAGATAGGTGATACCAATGAAGCTACTGGCGAGGATCGTCGCCATCCACGCCAATACGATGCCGGCATTCCGGGATTCCGGGGCCCGGAACGCGGGAATGCCATTGCTGACGGCCTCGGTGCCGGTGATGGCCACACAGCCGGATGAAAAGGCGCGCATGATCAAGAATAGACTGACGGTGTGGGTGGCTTGAAGCTCCTCGGGCGGTAGCGGCCGGGCGGTGCCGGTGAGCACCCGGAAGAAACCCGCCAGGATCAAGAGGAGAAGACTGCCGATGAACCAGTAGGTCGGCACGGCGAAGATCCGCCCGGACTCCCGCACCCCACGGAGATTCGCCACCGTGATTCCGAGCACGCAGAGCACACCCAGGGTCACCCGCCATGGGAAGAGAGGCGGGAAGGCCGACGTGATGGCGGCCACGCCTGCGGCAATGCTCACCGCCACGGTGAGCACGTAATCAATGAGAAGCGCCGAACCCGCGACCAAGCCCGGCAGCCTCCCCAGGTTATCCTTGGCGACGATATACGCACCCCCACCCGAGGGGTAGGCGTGGATCGTCTGCCAGTAGGAGCTGGCGACGATCACCACCAGGAGAGCGATCCCGAGGGCGATGGGAAGAGATAGCGTGAGTGCCGCCGTTCCCGCAGTCATCAGGACCAGCAGGATTTCCTCTGTGGCATAGGCGACGGAGGAAAGAGCGTCCGATGCGAAGACCGCCAGCCCGGTCAGCCTGCCCAGCCGCTCGTGCTTGGCGGCCGCCGTGGACAGGGGCGAGCCCAGGATCATGCGCTTCAAGGAGCTTGGCATGCTGCCTCCACAGCAAAGGCCACAGAGGGATACCCTGTGGCCCGGCGGGTATGCTAGACCCGCTCCCCCGACGTGTCAAGGCGTGGCGGAACCTACTGATCGAGGTGGTAGGGGATGCTGATGGCCACCTTGCCGCGGCGGAAGAGCAGGGCGCCCTTGATGAGCAAGGCCGTCTGGTTATGGAGCAGATGCTGCCACCACTTGGCGGGGATGAATTCGGGCAGGATGATGGTCATGTAGGCGCCGTCCTGCTGCTTCTCCATCTGGTCTATGTAGTTGAGAATTGGTAGGAGCACCGACCGGTAGGGGGAGTCCAAGACAACGAGGGGGACATCCGGCGCCCATTCCCGCCATTGCATTTGCAGGCGCGAGGTGGCCGTGGGATCCAGATCCACCGTGATGGCCGTGACGTTGGGCGAGATGGCCTTGGCGTAGCTCAGGGCCGTCAGCGCACCCCGGTGAATGCCCGCGACCAGGACCACCACGGGGTGGCGGCCGAGTTTGGGCGGGGAGAAACCCTCCAGGGAAAGCCCCCGCGCCAGGACACTGTAGTGCCGCCGCACCGCGAGGAACCCCACCACCAGGACGGGGATGATGATGATGATCATCCAGGCACCGTGGACGAACTTGCTCACGCCGATGACCGTGACGACTGCCGCGGTCACCACCGCGCCCAAACCGTTGATAGCGGCGTGCGGGCGCCAGCGGGGGCCGCGCTCCTTCCACCAGTGCCGGACCATGCCCGCCTGGGAGAGGGTGAAGGCGGTGAATACCCCCACGGCATACAGGGGGATCAGGGCGTGGGTGCTGCCGCCGAAGATCACCAGCAGCACGCTGGAGACACTCGCCAGGATGATGATGCCATTGCTGAAGACCAGCCGGTCGCCCCGGTTGGCGAACTGGCGGGGGAGGAACCGGTCATTGGCCAGCATGGAGGCCAGCATGGGGAACCCGGCGAAGCTGGTATTGGCCGCCAGGATCAGGATGACCGCCGTGGCTGCCTGGATCATGTAGTACACCCAGGAGCTTCCGAAGATCTGGCGGCCCAGCATCGAGACCACCGTCTCTCCCTCCACGGGCACGATGTGGAAGAAGTAGGCCAGGAAGGTCACTCCGAGGAACGAACTCCCCAGGATAAACGCCATCCACGCCAGGGTAATGCCGGCATTGCGGGACTCCGGCGGCTTGAAGGCCTGCACCCCGTTGGCGACCGCCTCGATCCCGGTGAGAGCCGCGCACCCCGAGGCGAAGGCCCGCAACACCAGAAGCTCGTTGAGGGGCTCACGCTCCGGAACCGTGGTGGAGAGCGGTGGCGCTCCCTGCGTCAGCAGGTGATAGAATCCCCCACCCAGCAGGATCACCAGGCACAGGATGAACCAGTAGGTGGGGGCGGCGAAGATTCGCCCTGTCTCGCGTATGCCCCGGAGGTTTGCCATCATAATCAGCAGGACGACCCCAACGCAGAGGGCCACCCGCTGCGGGTAGAGCGCCGGGAAGGCCGAGGTGATCGCCGCCACGCCGGCTGCCACGCTCACGGAGACCGTGAGAACGTAATCCACCAGGAGGGCCGCGCCGGCCACCAGGCCCGGATAGGTGCCCAGGTTGTCCTTGGCGACAATGTACGCGCCGCCCCCCGAGGGATAGGCGTGAATGGTCTGCCAGTAGGAGCTGGCCACGATCGCGGTGAGCAATCCAATGGCCATTCCGATTGGCGGGGAGTACGAGAGGGCAGAGGTACCGGCCAACACCAGCACCAGGAGGATTTCTTCGGTGGCGTAGGCGACGGAGGAAAGGTTGTCGGAGGCGAAGATGGCCAGGGCGGGAATCTTGGCCAGCCGCTCGTACCGCGCCTGCGCGGTGGTCAGGGGGTTCCCGAGCAGGACCCGTTTCAGCGCGTAGATCACGGGGGAGGCCTATGGGGAGCCGACCAGGATGTCCTTCAGGGGCTTCTCGGCGGCGACCGTGCTGACGGCCAGGATCTCGTCCCCGGCCTCGAAGACCGTGTCGCCGCGGGGGATGACCAGCTTGCCGGCGCGAATCACGCTCACGATGACGGCGTCGGAGGGCAGGTTCACCTCGCGGATGGCCTTCCCCCGGCAGGGAGACGTCTCGGGCAGCCGGAGCTCGACCAGGGCTGCCTCGCCCCGGTTGAGCTTGAGCAGCGTCACCAGCTCGCCCAGGCCGATCTCTTCCTCGATGACCTTGGAGGTCAGATGCACCTGGCTGATGGCGACATCCACGCCCCAGTCCTTGGTGTAGAGCCACTCGTTCAGCGGGTTGTTGACGCGGGCGATCACGCGCGGGACGTGGAAGTGGTGCTTGGCCAGGCGGCAGACGACCAGGTTGTCCTCGTCGTTGTGGGTCAGGGCCACGACCAAATCCGCCTTGCTCACGCCGACCTGGTCGAGGATCTGCGGGCTGCACCCGTCGCCGCAGATCACGTCCCCCCCGATCTCCTGGCGGAGCCTGGCGACCACCTCCGGCCGGCGATCCACCACCTTGATCCGGTACCCCTGGGTCTGGAGGTCCCGTGCCAGGTAGGACCCGCCGCGGCCGCCGCCGATGATCACTGCGAGCATGGGGGATTCCTCGCCGTCAGGGCGTGAAGAGTTTCTGCAGCCTGGGGAGGGCCGCGGCCGCCGCCACGATGTGGAGCAGGTCCCCCTCCTCCAGGCAAGCATCGGCGGCGGGGATCATGGCCTGTCCCCGGCGCACCAGCGCGCCCACCAGGGATTCTCCGGGCAGCGTGACGTCCCGGACCGCCCGCCCTGCCATCGTCTTCGAGGCCTCGATCTGGAGGAGTTTCACCTCGCCGCTGCCGAACGTGGCCAGGATGCCGACCTGAGGGTGGGCGATCATGGCCTTCATGGTGTTGGCGGCCAGCAGGGTCGCGGTCACCGTCGGGATGCCCTCCCGGCGGTAGATCTCCGCGGCCTGGGGATCGTAGATCCGGGCCACCACGTGGGGGACCTTGAAGGTTGCCTTGGCGGTCACGGCCACCACGATGTTCACGTTGTCACTGTCGGTCGTGGCGGCCAGGGCATCGGCCCCCTCGATGTCGGCCTTCTGAAGGATCTCGCGATCGAACCCCACCCCCGTGAGCATCCGGCCGCCGAACTCCCGCGACAGCCGGCCGAAGGAGAGGGGGTCGCGATCTATGATCACCACGTCGTGCCGCTCGGCCGAGAGGGCGTTGGCCAGTTGCGAGCCAACCCGGCCGCACCCCACGATGATGACTCGCATGCCAGGGACCTCCCGGGCCGCGTGGCGGCCCGAAAGCGAACGAGCCGCAGCCGGTACCGAAAACGGTGCCTCCTGCGGCTCCCGGATCAGCCTTCCCGATCGGGAGGGATGCTAGAACCGATCCTCCCCCCTTGTCAAGCGAAGACGGGCCGCTGGTCCGGAGCGGCCACACTCGGGTCCGGGACGGATGGCGATCGGGGAGGGGACTCAGGACGGGGAGGGCGGCGCGTCTTCCCCCGGCCCGGCCGGGGGGGTTCCCCTGGGCGGGAAGATCGATTCCCGGAGGCAACGCTGAAAGTCGCCCAGGCCGGTGACGTACCGGGTCAGGAGCGCCAGGATGAGGCCCACGCCGACGAGGGGCGTCCCGATGATGAAGGCCAGGGAAAACACATGCCAGCCGCCCATGCGGATGATCTTGACGACGAACCAGATCGTGAGCACCAGGAGCACCAGGGCCAGGTTGCCCGCCGCCCTGGCCGGGGTGAGGAGGGTGGCCCAGGCGTGCCGGTAGAGGGCATAGCGCGCCTCGAAATCCTCGGGGAGGGGGCCCAACCGCTCGATCCACTGCAAGGGGGACGCGGGGGCGCGGCCCCGCCGGTCCGCATCCCGCACAGCGGGACGGACCCCCTCGGAGAGGGGGGGCAGGCGGGGGAGGCCCAACCAGACCTCCCCCACCACGTGGCGGACGCTGTCCACCAGCATGCCCACCGGGAAGGCCATGAGCACGGCCATGATCATGAAGGAGGGGAACAGGCCCTCGCTTTCCAGGATCTCCTGCAGCAGCGTGGTGTAGTACGAGCCCTCCTCGTGGTAGATCTCGTACATGACGGTCCAGCCGAGGGCGAAGAGGAAGCCCGGCACCAGGTGAGCCAGCAGGAGTTCCTCGACGGGAAAGGCCCGCAGTCGTCGCATCAGCGTCCCCCGCGCCCCGGTGGGGTGGTTGGAACCTCCATCAGGATCAACTCCCAGAGGTCACACCCCCGATCCTGCCGGATGAGATACCGCACCCCGTCCTCGCCGATCAGCTTGAAATAGGCGTGGTCCTCGCCGTACCAGCGGTCGACGATCTCCCGGATCGCGACCCGCCGTTCCCCCAGCCGGATCGCCACCGGCCGCTCGTCCGCCCGGGTGCCCGAGTAGCATTCCACGCTGAGGGGAACTCGCGCGGGTGCGGCCACGCCCTCTGCTCCTTGGCCGGCGTCATCAACCAGCCGTCACCGGGATGGCCGGCCACGGCGCGGACGGCTGGCGCGCTGGATCGCGCGACGGGCCGCGGGGAGGACCACGGTGTCCCCGATCGCCTCGACCATCCGTGCGATGGTCAGGGCGCGCGGATCGTAGTCCACGATGGCGCGCTCCCGCGCCAGGCTCACCCGCGCGCTGATCGCCCCCGGCAGCCCCTCCAGGGCCCGCTTCACCCGGAGGGCTCAGAGCGCGCAGACCATCCCGGTGACGGACAGCTCCGCGCGGCGATGGCCGGCCGGGTGTTCCAGCCGCTCCGAGCGAACCAGGCGAGCCGTCGGGGCCACGCGGAGATTCCGCAACCGCAGCTTCACGTGGTCCTCCTGGGTGATGGCGATTCCACGGCTCCCACTGTAGTCACTGCATCCCCCTGCGTCAAAGAGAATCCGCGGCGGCCGGGGCGGATCCCGGCGAAAGAAAAAACCCAGGGCGGGATCACCGCCCGGGGCCTGTGTAACCAATGGAGCCGCGGGTGGAT
>JACQXP010000371.1:9163-10121 GCA_016208645.1 Candidatus Methylomirabilota bacterium
CTCCTTCTCCGGGATCTCGGTGACCATGCACTCCGTCGTCACCATGAGCCCGGCGATGCTGGCGGCGTTCTGCAGGGCGATCCGGGTGACCTTGGTCGGGTCAATGATCCCGGCCGTCAGCAGGTCCTCGTACTCCTCGCTCTCGGCGTTGAAGCCGAAGGCGCCGTTGCCCTCGCGGACCTTCTGCACCACGATGGAGCCCTCCACGCCGGCGTTCTCCGCGATCTGGCGGATGGGCTCCTCCAGGGAGCGCCGGACGATGTCCGCGCCGATCTTCTCGTCGCCGGACACCTTCAGCTTCTCCAGCGCCGCCATGGCGCGCAGGAGCACCACGCCCCCGCCGGGGACGATCCCCTCCTCCACGGCCGCCCGGGTGGCGTTCAGGGCGTCCTCCACGCGGGCCTTCTTCTCCTTCATGGCGATCTCGGTGGGGGCGCCCACCTTGATCACCGCCACGCCGCCGGCCAGCTTGGCCAGCCGCTCCTGCAGCTTCTCCCGGTCGTAGTCCGAGGTGGTCTCCTCGATCTGGGTGCGGATCTGCTTGATCCGGCCCTCGATCTCCTTGTCCTTGCCGGCGCCCTCGATGATGGTGGTGTTCTCCTTGTCCACCACCACCTTCTTGCACTTGCCCAGGTCATCCAGCCGGATGTTCTCCAGCTTGATCCCCAGCTCCTCGGAGATGACCTCGCCCCCGGTGAGCACGGCGATGTCCTTCAGCATCTCCTTGCGCCGGTCGCCGAAGCCGGGCTCTTTCACGGCGCACGCCGCGAGCGTCCCGCGCAGCTTGTTCACGACGAGCGTCGCGAGCGCCTCGCCCTCGATGTCCTCGGCGATGACCAGCACCGGCTTCCCGCTGCGCGCCACCTGCTCCAGGATGTTGATGAGGTCGGCCATCGCCGAGAGCTTCTTCTCGGTGATGAGGATGTAGCCGTCCTCGATCACCGCCTCCATCCGCTCC
>JACQXP010000372.1 GCA_016208645.1 Candidatus Methylomirabilota bacterium
GATGATGTCCGAGGTCCGGAGCAGCTCTTCAAGTTCGATATAGCGGAAGCCGAGCGTCGCGGGAAGCCTGGGGTCGGGGTGAAACGTCCAGGCTACCACCTCTAAACCCAACCCCCTGCCCATGTCCGCGACCTCGCGCCCGATCAGGCCGGTGCCGATGATGCCGAGGCGCTTTCCGCGAAGCTGGGGGACCAGGTTCCGAGGCCAGCCGCCCTGCCGGATCGCCTGGTCTGCCGGTGCAAGCTGTTTCACCACAGCCAACATCAGGGCCACGGTATGCTCGGCCACGGCGATGGCATTCGCCCCCGGCGTGTTGGTCACGGTGATCCCCTGTGCCGCCGCCGCCGTGAGATCCACGTTATCCGTCCCCGTGCCCCAGATGGAGATCAGCCGGAGCTTCGGGCAGGTCTGGAGGACGTCCGCCGTGAACCGGGTCCGCCCCCGGATGTTCACGGCCACCTCTGCTTCCCGCAGCCGATGCTTCAGCACCGTCGGATCGGTGGCGTCCGAGTCGTGCACCCGGACCTCGCCGATCCGTCGCAATCGTTCCAGGGCGGGGGTGCCTGCCAGGGCTGGCGGATTGTCATCCGGCACCACGATCAGCATGGGAACCTCCTGGCAAGGATGGGCGAGCGCTGGATGATGTCACGAAGGATCCACGTGGAGCGGCTGAACGGTGGCACAAGGGACGGATCGAGTCAATGCGATTTCTCCGGCATCGCCTGAGAAGACGCACCTTGTGCGATCTTTCTCCTTGCGCCCCGACTCAGGGGTGTGATAACTAGCGCTCACGTTCCTTGGGATGATGGCAGCCCCTGGGGACGCCCCTTCGGCACCGGACGAAAGAGCATTGGACAGGCGGAGAACGAACAGCCGGTTCAACCCATCGGACGGTTTTGCCTCCTGATAATAGCAACAACAGACGAATAAAAAGCAAGAAGAGCCGAGCGAGCATGTCCCCCACGGTATAGGATATCCATCGCATCCGACGAAACCCGGAAGGCGCCTGGGGAGGGATCCTGATGGGGTCGGCCGGTACCATTCTTGTCGTTGACGATGACGCCGGGGTGCGGGAGGCCCTGGCGGCCGCCCTCGCCCCTCGCTACGCCGTCCAGACGGTCGCAACCGCCTCGGCCGCCCTGGATGCCGTCAGCGCTCACCCCTTCGACCTGATCCTCCTCGACCACCGCTTGCCTGACCTGGCCGGGACGGCGCTCCTCCAGATCATCAAGCGCTTCTTCCCATCAACCCTGGTCATCCTGATGACGGGGTTCGGGTCGGAGGAGGTCGCCATCGAGGCCCTCCGGGGTGGAGCGCGCGACTACCTGCGCAAGCCAATTGATTCCTTTGGGGTTCATACCCCGCGGCTTGCCGCGCTTCGAGCACGCCAGGGAGCCGCAGGGACTCAACGGTGATGAATCAGGCACTGCTCCAGCCGCCCAGACCCCGGATCGAGCCCGCGCCATCTTCAAGGCCCTCCGGTACGTGGACGCGCACCTGGACACGGTGCTGAGCCTGTCCGTCGTGGCGCGGGCCGCAGGGATGAGCAAGTTCCACTTCTGCCGCCGGTTCAAGGCCTGCACGGGTCTCCATTTCAGGGAGTACCTCCTGCGGCGTCGGATCGCACGCGCCAAGGAGTTGCTGAAGACAACCGGCCAGACCATCACCGACATCTTCCCCGAGGTGGGCTTCAAGGACATGTCCCACTTCGGGCGTGTCTTCAAGAAGCTGGAAGGCCAGCTCCCCTCAGAATTCCGCCGGGGACTCAAAAGCCGCCTCCCGCGAGACCCCGCTGACCCCGGTCGGAAGAATCTGTTGAACTGACAGGCGTCTCGGTGCTGACCCAAATCCATGTACGAGGCTGTCCGGCGTGCTGAGGGTCACCCTTGCCGGGGTCAGCGTGCCCCGGGGCGAATTCCTGGGTGGCGCCATGGAGGTGTGACGAGGACGCGGGGCGTAACCCAGCGAAATCGGGCATGCTTCATGGACCCATGGAGGTTCACGTGAGACTCAAGGTAAGAGGTGCGCCGTTACTCAGGCGAGTCCGGCGACTGAATTACTCGACCTGCATCAGTGGTGTGCTTGTCCTA
>JACQXP010000373.1 GCA_016208645.1 Candidatus Methylomirabilota bacterium
CTCCTCTGGCCTGATGACCTGCCCGCCGTCGCGGCGCAGGCGGGGAGTTGGCGACTCTTTGCGATCTTGTCCCGCCGTGGCGGGTTTGGCGGTGAAATTTTTGGGTTTACATCGCTACCGGGAGAGGACCGGGGCCGGCTTGGGCAGGACGAGACGCTCGGGGTGACTGTACACGTAGAAACTGTCGCCGCGCACGTACCCAATGAGGGTGAGGCCCAGCCGCTTGGCAAGCTCAATGGACATCGTGGTGGCGGAGGTCCGCGAGACCACGATGGGCGTCCCCATGTGCGCCCCCTTGCGCAGCATCTCCGACGAGATGCGGCCCGTGGCCAGCAGGACCTTGCCCGTCGTGGGGATCCCGCGCAGCATGGCCTCGCCGCACACCTTGTCAATGGCGTTGTGGCGGCCCACGTCCTCGGTCACGATGCGGAGCTTCTCCCCCTCCGCCAGCGCGGCCGCGTGGATCCCCCTCGACTCGCGGTAGGAGTGGGCCTCGAGGTACAGCTCGCGAATCAGGGGGAAGAGCGACCTCGGATCCACGGTGGAATTATCCTCCTGGGCCGCGGACATCTGCGTCTCCAGGGAGAAGGTGATGCCGCCGCCGCAGCCGGAGGTGTGGACCCGTCGCCGGGGGGGCACGAACTCCGACGCGAGCCGGACGTCGGCGTATCCGTCCTCTTCGGGCACCGTGAGGCTCTGGATGTCCTCCAGCCCCCGGATGATCCCCTCGAAGGACAGGAACCCGACGACCAGGGCCTCCAGCTTGCTGGGGGTGCAGAGCAGGGTGACCAACTCCTGCCCGTTCACGTAGAGGGACAGCGGCCCTTCCTGGACGACAGGGATGTCCCTGGGCTGGAAGCGCCCGCCGCTGAAATGGTGCAGCCGTACCCGTTTAGACATCACGCATTCTCACGCCTGGCGTCCCGGGGGAAAAGCCTGTCGCCCGGATGGGGAGTCCGGCCGGCGCCGGCTGGGTGCCGACCGAATCCTCGGCCCGGGATAACGCTAGACCCA
>JACQXP010000074.1 GCA_016208645.1 Candidatus Methylomirabilota bacterium
CCTCGTCACCCCATACTATTTCCCCTCGGTCCGCGGCAACTCCATCACGGTCCAGCGGATCGAATCCGGCCTGCGGGATCAGGGCCTGACGGTGCAGGTCTTCTCCCTGGACCAGCAGGACCCCGACGCGATCCTGGCCGGCCTCCGCCGCCTGCGCCCCGACGTGATCCATGGCTTTCACGCCACGAGGACCGGCCCGCTGGTCGGAGCGGCCGGTCAGGACCTGGATGTCCCGGCCGTCATCACCCTGACCGGGACGGACGTGAACCTGGACCTCTTCGACCCCGCCTGCCGGCCGATCGTCCTGGAGGTCCTGGAGGCCGCGCGCGCCATCGTGGTATTCCACGCGTCCATCCGCGACAAGCTGGTCCGCGAGGTGCCGGCCACGGGTCCACGCATCCGCGTCATCGGGCAGACCGTCCGCTGCGACGAGAAGGTCTATGACCTGCGGGGCAAGCTGGGCTTGGGCCCCGGCGATCTGGTCATCTTCCAGCCGGCCGGGATCCGCCGGGTGAAGAACATCCCGTTCGTGATCCCGCCCCTCACGACGCTGCAGCGCCGGCATGCGAACCTCAGGTACGTGCTCGCGGGGCCGGTCATCGAGGCGGACGAGGGGGAACAGGTAGAGGCCAGGCTCCGGGAGCGACCCTGGGCCTTCTACCTCGGCGCCGTGAGCCACGAGGAGATCTGCGCCATCCTGTCCTCGGTCACGCTGGTGATCAACTCCTCCCTCTCCGAGGGTGGGATGTCCAACGCCGTCCTCGAGGCGATGAGCAAGGGGGTCCCCGTCCTGGCCTCGGACATCGACGGGAACCGCTCCGTCATCGTGGACGGGCAGGATGGGTTCCTGTTTCGCTCGGAAGCGGAGTTCCGGGAGAAGGCGGAGCGCCTCCTGGCGGACCCCGCCCTTCGCTACACCATGGGGCGGCGGGCCAGGCACAAGCTCGCGACCCACTTCAGACTCGAGGGCGAGATCGGCGGGTACCTGTCGCTCTACCAATCCCTCACCACCGAACGGAGGATATAGGTCCCGTGGACCTGCGGGCGCTGGAGGTCTTCTGCAAGATCGTGGAGCTCCGGAGCTTCTCCCGGGCGGCCGAGGCCGTGTTCCTCACCCAGCCGACGGTGAGCGGGCACATCAAGGCCCTGGCCGACCATGCCGTGGACCCGGCCAGCCTGCGCGTGGTGCTGGAGGTCACCGGCAACGAGGCGGTCCGCCAGGCGCTCAAGGCCGGCGCCGGGATCGCCGTCATCTCCCGCCGCGCCATCGAGGATGACATCCGGTCCAGGGCGGTGACTCCCCTTCGCATCCAGGGGGTCCGGCTGATGCGGGAATTCTTCCTGGTCACCCACAAGAGCCGCTCGCGCTCTCCCCTGGGGAAAGCCTTCCTGTCCTTCCTCCAGCAAGCGGCGAAAGCCGCAGGCTAACTGACCGCGAATGGCTCATGGCGTATGGCCTATGGCCGATCGCGTATCGCGTATGGTTCAGACCGTCATCAGAAGCCATACGCAATACGCCATAAGCCATAAGCGGCGGAGGGAATGCAGGGAATGCTGCAAGTCAAACGGGGGGAATGCAATGGAGCGAAGGGGCTGAGGGAACCCAGATGATCGAGGTAGTCGTGAGTGGCTGGCTGATCGGCGTGGCCATCGCCCTGCCCGTCGGGCCCGTCATCACGGAGATCATCCGCCGGGGCCTGCGCGCCGGATTCCTCCCCGCCTGGCAGGTGGGCCTGGGCGCCGCCGCCTCCCACGCGATCCTCGTCTCCCTCACGCTCCTCGGCGTGGTGGCCCTCCTGGATCGGCCGATCTGGCACAGCATCCTGGGCGGCGCGGGCGTCCTGGTGCTCGGCTACCTGGGCGTGGACGCGCTGCGGGCCAGCACGGTCCTCCCGGCCGCCGAGGACGCCGCCCCGGCCGGCCGGCCTGCCCTGTCTGCCGTCGCACAGGCAGGCGCGACGCACGCGGCGCAGGCAGGGCACCCCTTCCTGGTGGGGTTCGGCATCGGGATCGCCAACCCCATCACCCTGCTCTGGTTCCTGACGGTCGGCGGGGCGTTGATCGCCGCGCATGGCGGGGGCAGGCCGGGGCCGCTCGCCGTCGCCTTCGGGGTGAGCTTCGTGAGCGGGGTTCTCTGCTGGGACACGGTGGTGGCGACCCTGGCGGGCTACGGGCGGCGGTGGATGGGACGGGCGACGCTCCGGACGATCAACGTGATTGCAGGCGTGGTCTTCTTCGGCTTTGCGGTTCGCCTCCTCTGGAAGCTCGCCCAGACTCTCCGCTGAGGCAATCCCCAAAGATGCCGGGACGCCCGGTGATTCACGTCCGGTCTCTTTGAGCCACCCGCCAGGTCAGGACCGCGCTCTGGCGCCGCATGGGGGCCACCAGGCGCGATCCCACCCGCTGCAACTTCGTCTGGAGGTACCCCACCAGGCGCCGCTCCTGCTCCGGATCCGCGAGCCGCATCTGCTCCTTCCAGAAATCCACCGCCTCGGCCAGGTCCGCGAACGGCTGGTCGAAGTGGTAGCCGATGATCTGGACGTCGGCGTAGATCCCCAGGCTGTGGAGGAGCGTGACGGTCTTGAGGTAATCGTCCCGCGGCGGGTACGGCCGCCCGAGCAGGAGCGGGTACAGCTCGCCGAAGTAGAACTTCTCCGTGCCCGGCCCCACGTTCTGGACCAGGGCGATGGCCCGGCGCGCCAGCGGCTCGGCCGTGGTCAGAAAGCCCAGCAGGTCGGTGAAGATGGGTGACACGTTCGCCACAAGAATCAGATCGTGCGGAGGGACTTCGGTCTTCCCCCAGGCGGCCGGGATGCAGGTGACGTTCCGGAGGTGAGCATGGGCCAGGTTCTCCCGCAGTGCTTCCAGCATAGTCGGGGACGGCTCCATCGCCGTGACCGCTTCGACGGACCGGGCCAGCGGTAGGGTGAGGGCCCCCACGCCCGCTCCCACGTCGAGCACGGACCGGCAGCCGACCAGGACGGGCTCCAGGGCCTTCAGGGTCTGGGCCGGGAAGTCGCTGATCTGCACCGCCTGGTTGAACCAGCGGGCGCGGCGGGACGTCCAGAAGTGCTCGTCATGTTCGGAGCCGGAAGCCACGGGTCCCTCCGATGGATGGCCAGGATGACTGGACGGGCCGATCATACCGGGCATCGCGGCAGCCCGACAACGGAAAAGTCTCTCGGACGCGCATGAGAGAGCAGGGGAGGCCGCGGCTGGTGGAGGCGTCTCGAGGGCGAATTCAGCAGGCGCAGGTCTTGCGCGCGATGGCCAGCCACTCCCGGTGGGTGACGGGACCGCTGTCCGGGACCTCGGCCAGGTCCACCTCCTCCAAGGTGAGGAGGTCGAAGCGGTCGGGGGGCAGGAGGCCTCGCAGCTCGGCCTCGTCGAAGAAGTGGATGAGCTTCCCTTTGGGATCCCGCCGCGTGCCCGGTTCCGGGCAGGCCTGCCAGGTGGTGTAGCCGGCCTCGCCGGTCGAGTAGTTGGCCAGGGCGAGAATCCCGCCGTCCCGCGTGAGTCGCCACAGTTGATTCACCATGGCCCGGCGGACGGGGGCCGGCTGGAGGTGAATCAGGTGAATGGCGACGGCGGCGTCAAAGGAGCCCGGCGGCAGGTTCGTCTCTGCCAGGTCGTCCCGGAGCAGCGTCAGGCGCAGGCCCTCGGCCTCCGCCCGCTGGCGGGCCCACCGCAGGGCATTCGCGCTGATCTCGGTCCCCGTCACCTCGAAACCCTCCCGGGCATACAGCAGGGCGTCGCGGCCGGAGCCGCACCCGGCCTCCAGGACGGTCCGCACCCCGTGGGCCCGAAAGACCCCCACCAGGCGGCGGCCGACCGACGTCGGCTCGGTCCCGTACACCAGGCCCTGCGCGTACCGCGCCTCCCAGTAGGCGGTCAGGCTGTCAGGCTCCACCACTCGCCCCATCCGGAGAGACACACCAGAATCGATTTATCCACAGATTACGCAGATTAGTTCGGAAGGATTTCCCCCGTGAAATCTGCGCAATCTGCGTAATCTGCGGATGATGTGGTCCCCAGGAGTTCTTGCCTCATCGGGCGCGGGATCGCGCCGCTTCCAGGGCCAGGGCCACGGCCTCCGCCGCACCGGCGGCGCGCCGGATGGAATCCTCGCCCATCCCCTCGCGCTTCAGCTCCCACGTCCGCAGTCCGATGACGGGGATCCCTTCGATTTTTGCGAAGGCGATCTCGGACAGCGTCCCGTAGCGACCGCCGATGGCGATCACCGCCTGGGCGGCCCGCACCACCAGGATGTTCCGCGCCTGGCCCAACCCGGTCGGGATGGCATAGGTGACGTGCGGGTTCGCGTCCGTCGGTCGCGTGCCGGGCAGGATGCCGATGGTGACCCCGCCCTTCCCGCGGGCGCCGCGACAGGCCGCCTCCATCACGCCGCCCAGGCCGCCGCAGACCAGTGTCGCGCCGGCCGACGCGATCTCGGCACCGACCGCCTCGGCCAGGGCAGCCACGTCCGGCGGAGGATCATTCTCGCCGATGACCGCGATGACCACGGGCCGTTTCATCAACGCCCCTCAACGGAAAATGGAAAACCGACAACTGACAATGAAAAACGAGGGAAAACGGAGGCTGGGTGGAATCGCGACCTCCGAAGCTCCCCCGTTGTCAGTTTTGCATTGTCCGTTTGGAATTTGGAATTGGGGCCCGGCCTTCGGGCCCCTACTCCGGTCGGATCTCCACCGGGGTGGGTCCTTTGGTCTTGGCCATGAAGCCGACGGCATAGGGACAGACCAGGGGCACCCGGACGAGGGTCTCCCCCTCCTTGTGATAGGCGGCCATGCGGATGGCATAGCCGTTGACGCCCCCCGAAATCAGCCCGCCTTTCACGTATCCCCAGCGCTGTTTTCGGTGCCCGTCGTTGATGGCCACGATGATGGAGGTGCCTTCGTCGCGGAAATCCTTCTGGTCCACGCCGGACAGCTTGGTGGTGGACTTCTTGTCGCCGTACATCGGGTGGGAATGGTAATCCCCGACCAGCTCCCACCGGGAGGTCGTGCGCACCGCCTCTTCCACCCGCTGGCTCCGGTGCCAGTCCATGTGCACCTCCTGGAACTTCCGCCGGGCCGCCTGGTAGGGGACGGCGAAGTCCACCATGATCCGATCGGGCTCGCGGTGTCCCAGCAGGATGCCCAAGCACTCGCGCCGGTATACCTCGATGCTAGAGACCAGGAGGCCGACAAAGGCATTTTCACTCAGATAGACTTCCATGGAACTTCACTCCACGCGGTGCGCACTCACGCCATTCCCTGCCGTGCTTCCGAATCCGCCGGGCCGCGCCCCTGGGCTCGCCCAGAGGTCCCGGCGAGACAACCCACCATCCGATCCCGCGCGTCCGCTCCCGACCGCCAGGCCTTCTTCACGCGCCCGAGCGGCGGGCCAAGAGGCTCGTGGCCTGGTCCCGCACCGCATCCCGGGGAGACCCGGCAGCCACCGCCCGCAGATCCTGGCGCAAGAGGTAGGGGAGCAACCCCAGGACCACCCGCAGGGGGGTGGCCGGATTATTCGCCAGCGCCACCTTCACCGGGTACCGGGCGATCCAGCCATCGTCCTGGGCGATGACCTCCAGGACCTCCGGGCTGGCACGCCGCGAGGCTGCCAGCTTGACCACTTCGGCCTCGGTCAGGCGGGGATTCCCCAGGATCGTCCGGACCACCCGCGGATCGGGATCGAACAGCAGCCGCTCCAGCAGTCTCGGGATCGGCCGCCGCGCCAGGGAGATCCGGAACCCCACCGCTTCCTTGGGGCGGGGCACCGTCTCGTCGTCTCGGGAAATCAGCCGGCGTTCCGGCGGGGCGGCCAGCCCTGCGCCGGCGCCAGCGTCCGTCTCCAGGACCCTCTGGACCGCCTCCAACTGCGCGGCTTCCAGGACGCGCGCCAATCGGCCGAAATCCAGCAGGCCCAGGCAGATCGTCAGTGCCCGGCGTTCCCCGGCGGCCACCCGATCCCACAAGACCGCGACGGTCCGCGCCGCGCCCTCGGGGGTCTGGCCTCTCAGGTGTTCTCCGAAGCGATGCAGGCGCAGGTCCGGGTCGCTGATCCCTCCCAGGAGCGCGAGGAGCCGATCCGTCTCCCGCCATGTCCGGAGTCGCCGGACAGCCTGCAGGCAGGTCTCCAGGGACTGCAACAGGCGGAGCCGGGCGGCGCCGTCCATAGGGGTATGGAAGCGAGGGTTCGCGGGACCGGAGGTCGGCGCGACGTGCGGCCGGACGACGATCCGCCGGGATCGTTCCACCGACCTGAGGGTCGAGGTTAGTCGGCTTGTGAGATCAGGCAACCGGGAGGCATTCGCACAGCCAAGCGTACCGCTTGGTGGAGGGTAAGGGATTCGAACCCTCGACCTCCGCGTTGCGAACGCGGCGCTCTCCCAACTGAGCTAACCCCCCTGGCCCGGCCTCCACGCTCGAGCGGTTCCGCACCGCCCGTTCGGCAGCATTCCTTCGATCCCGTTCACCCGAAGGCAACTCGGGGGCACCCCACCTGGCCCGACCAAACGTGAGCCCGGCCGGCCCCCACATGCTTCTGAGCCTGTGCCTCAAGAGGGGGACCGCAGGTGCCTGAGAGACTAACTATAGTCAATGCGCCTGGGGCTGTCCAGGGGATTATGGAAGGAAGGGGGAAGGAATTTTCCTGGAGGTCTGACAAACTCGTAACAAGCTGAATCTAAATGTTATTCCTCGGACTCTTCCTCTGATCCGCCGCCCCCGAAGTCCGGGTTGATCGGGATGCCCTGGCGACACATGGGACACTCTGACGGGGCGTAGGTGGGGAAGTCCCGCGTCACCACGGTGAACAAGGGGTACTTGAACTTCACCCGGGTGCTCCGGCGCCAGATGGCGCCGATGCCGACGACCTGTCCGCCCATGCCCTCCACCAGCTTGATCAGTTGTTTGACCGTTTCCCCCGTCGTCACGATGTCCTCGACGATCAGCACCCGGCCGCCCTCCGCGAAGAACTTCCGGTATTCCGGCTGAAGAATGACCTCGGTCCGGCCTCCGGCGGTCCTCCCCTTGGTGGCGAAGATGAATCGGGGGCGGGACAGGTGCGCGCGCGCCACGCAGTGACCGAGCAGCCCCGCCCCGTATCCCGTCGTCAGCACCAAGTCCACTTGGTAGCCGCTGAAGTGGGCGGCGATGATGTCGCCCAGCCCCTCGGTGAAGGTCGGCTCGGTGGTGGCCAGGGCCTTGGCCACGTATTCGGAGGTGTGGCGTCCCGAGCGCAAGACGAAGTGGTCGTCGGTCCGGTAGGCCCCGGTCCGCTGGAGGATCCCCCGGTTCAGACGTTCCAGGATCTCCTGGTCGATGGGAACGGCCTTCTCGCGAGTGGCCATGCGCCTCCCTATGCCTCCCCCTCATCCACGATCAGGGGAACCGCCTGATTCCGCCGGACATCCCACAAGCCGCACTCCCGGATCCGCAGGGCCGGGATCGCGATGAAGGTGACGACCTGGGCGCTGAGGAACGGGTTCTCCCGGATGCAGCCCAGCTCGGCGACCGCCCGCTGGAACCGCGCAATCTGTCCGGCCAGCACCTCCATGGGTTGATCGGACGTGACCCCGCCCAGGGGCAAGGGAACCTCTGCGACGATGGCGCCGCCCGCCGCCGCGACGAGGCCGCCCCCCAGGGCCAGCATCCGCTCGGCCGCCGCCAGCATGTCGGCGTCGCTCGCCCCCAGGAGGATCAGGTTCGCGGTGTCGAAGCTGAGGCTTGCCGCCAGGGCGCCGCGTCGCAGGCCGAAGCCGGAGACAAAGCCCCGGGCGATCCGCCCCTGTCCACGACGGTCCATCACCACGACCTTGAGCAGGTCGGCCTCCGAGTCGGCCGAGAGCATGCCGTCCCGGACGGGAAGCTCCCGGACGACGGCCTGGGTGACGATGTCCCCCGCGTAGTGGATCACCCGGGCCCGCACCCGGTCCCGGCCGGGCGGCGCCGGGATCCTCAGGTCCTCCGTCCGGAGGGGTCGGGACACCCGCGGGCTGGGGAAGACACCGGGCGGAAGTCTCGTCAGGGGAATCGGCACCGTCACGCGGCCGTCCTGTGCCACGACCCGGCCGTGGGCGATCACCAGGCTGGGCCGGAACTCCTGCAGCGCGGGGAGCAGGACCAGGTCCGCCTGCCGTCCCGGCGCCAGGCCGCCCACCTGCCCTTCGATCCGGAAATGCTCCGCGGGCGCCAGCGTGATGGCCTGCAGGGCCTGCATGGGCTCGAGGCCCATGGCCACCGATTGTCGCGCGGCCTCGTCCAGGTATCCGCGCTCCAGCAGGTGGTGCGCCCAGACCGTGTCCGAGACCAGGACCAGCCGGCGGGGCAGCATCCCCTTGAGGGCCCCGTCCAGGGCAGCCAGGTCGCGCCGCACGGAGCCGTCCCGGACCATGGTGGTCAGCCCGAGACGCAGCCGCTCCCGGACCTCGTCGGCGGTGATCGGCTCGTGGCCCGAGGTGATCCCCGCGGCCACGCAGGCCGCCAGCTTGCTGCCCCGGGCGCCGGCCGTGTGCCCCTCCACCCGCTTGCCCAGCGCCTCGGCCTTCGCGACCAGCAGGGGGAGGTGGGCCCGTCCCTCCAGGATCGTCGGCCAGTACACCTCGCCCAGCCCCGCCACGCGGGGCTCCTCGAGCACCTGGGCCATCTCTTCCGTCGAGATCATGGGCTCACCATCGCCCCGATCGGAGAGCAGGTACGAGATGGCCGGCGCCGTCGCCAGCACCGTGACCGGCATCTGCGGCAGCGCGCCGAGGAAGGCCGCCAGCGCCGGGTAGCCGCCCACGCTGCTGAGGTTGCTGGTCTCGGTGATCAGGGTGGTGAGCCCGGTGGGAATCGCGGCGGCCAGATACAGGTCCAGCCGGTGGATGCAGTCCAGGTGGGCGTGGCCATCAATGAAGCCGGGGGCGATGATCTGCCCCCCCGCGTCAATGACCGTGGTGGCCGGGCCGATGCACCGCTCCACCTCCGGTCCGATCGTCGCGATGCGCGTCCCAAGGGTGGCGACCCCCCAGCCCTCCAGCAGCTCGCCGGTATACACGTTGGCCAGGATGCCGCCGCGGACCACGAGGTCTGCGGGGGCCCGGTGGAGCGCCACGGCCAGGAGGGTCTTCGGATCGTCCACGGGTGCTCTCCCCGTCCGGCGGCTCAGGCGGGCCGCCGGGGGCGGCGCTTGTATTCCTCGATCAGGCCGCGGTCGGCGAAACTGTAATGGTCCCGCCGCCCGATGATCACGTGATCCACCAGCGGGATGCGGAGCAGATCGCCGGCCAGGACCAGTTCCTCCGTGAGGGCCCGGTCGCCCGCGCTGGGCTGCGGGTGCCCCGAGGGGTGGTTGTGCACCAGGATGACCGCCGCCGCGTGGTGCCGGTTGGCCCACTGGAGGATGTCCCGCGGATAGACCGGGCTCTCGGTGAGGGAGCCCTCGCTGAGCATTTCCTGCCCCACGATCTCGTTTCCCCCGTTAAACAGAATGACCTCACAGCGCTCGACCTGAAGCCCGCGTAGCTTGGGGGCCATCAGCTCGACGACGTCCTTGGAACTCGTGATCCGCTGGCGCGAGACCTGCTCCACCTCGGCCAGGAGGCGCCGGCCCAGCTCCAGGGCCGCCTTGACCTGGGCGATCTTGGCCGGCCCCATTCCCGTTGTCTCCGCCAGGGCGTCCGGCTCGGCGGATTCCAATCCAGCCAGGCCCTTCCATTGCCCCAGCAGCGTCCGCCCCAGGTCCACGGCACTCTGGCCCCGCGCCCCGGTGCGGAGGACGATCGCCAGGAGCTCGGCGGTCGTGAGCCGGCGGGCCCCCTCGGCCACCAGCCGCTCGCGCGGCCGCTCCCCCTCGGGCCACTCCCGGATCGCGTAGCGCTTCACGCTCATGCTGGCACTCAGGCACCCCGGCAATCCGGCAATCCCCTGTTCCAGGTTCCCCGGTTGCCAGGTCGCCTGATCGCCCGATTGCCCTTGGGATTAAGGGCAGAGAATACCAGGATTCGCCCGGGGGTCCAATCCAATTTTGGCCCCTGTGACGCGGCACCGATGCCCGCTGCCTCAGGCGACGCTGGCCAGCAGAAGCAGCAGGCTCAGGGCGATCATGACCGCCGCGGTCCCCCAGGCGACCAGATTGAACGGAACGGAGTTCACGTGGTGGCCCATGATCTCCGGATCGTTGATGAGCGTGAGCATCACCAGGAGGACCAGGGGCAGCAAGAGCCCGTTCAGCGTCTGGGACCAGAACATGATGGCCACCAGGGGGGCCCGGGGCAGCAGGACGGGCGCCGCCCCCAGGACTATCATGAGGGTGTAGATGAGGAAAAATCCCGGCGCCTCCCGCGGCCGCCGGTCCACGCCGGTCTCCCAGCCCAGGGCCTCGCACACCGCGTAGGCCGTGGACAGGGGCAGGATCGCCGCCGAGAAGATGGAGGCGTTCAAGAGGCCGAAGGCGAACAGGATGGTGGCGTAATGCCCGGCGAAGGGCTCCAGCGCCAAGGCCGCGTCCTTGGCCGTCTCCACCCGCACGCCGTTGGGAAAGAGGGTGGCGCCGCAGGCCACGATGATGAAGAAGGCGATCAGCCCGGCCACCAGGCTCCCCACGTAGGCGTCCAGCCGCGCCCAGCGCAGGTCGCGGAGGCGGATGCCCTTGTCCACGATGCTGGACTGGAGGTAGAACTGCATCCAGGGCGCGATGGTGGTCCCCACGATGGTGATGAGGGTGACAAGGTAGCCGCCTTGGAGGGAGAAGGAGGGCCGGACCGTCTGGCTTAGGATGTCCCCCCAGGGGGGCTGGGCCAAGAGCGCGGACACGACGTAGACGACGTAGACGGCGCTGGCGACCAGGAAGATCCGCTCGACGGCCCGGTAGGTGCCCTGGATCACCAGCCCGAAGACGAAGAGGGCCGTGAGCGGGACCGACCAGTGGCGGCTGATGCGGAAGATCTCAAGGCTGGCGGCGACCCCCGCGAATTCCGAGGCGGTGTTGGCCAGGTTGGCCAGCACCAGGATCGCCATGCAGAGGAGCGTGATGCGCAGGCCGAAGCGCTCGCGGATCAGGTCGGCCAGGCCCCGGCCCGTCACCACCCCCATCCGCGTGCCCATCTCCTGGATCACCGCCAGGGCCACCACGATGAAGGGCAGCGACCAGAGCAGGCTGTAGCCGTACTGCGCCCCCGCCACCGAGTAGGTGGTGATCCCCCCCGCGTCCTGGTCCACGCTGGCGGTGATGATGCCCGGGCCCATCACCGTGAGGAACAGGAGCAGGCGGCGTCGCATGCGGCGCCAGCGCATGGGCATGGGTCGGCCACCACCCCGGACAGCCGGCCGGACGGCACAGAGCAGCCGTCCCGGCAAGCCGGATTCCCGGCCAGAAGGCTCGGCGCGTCCCCCGTCGTTCCTGCGGAGACCGCACGGCCGGCGCTAGAGGAACCTTTTGACGGCCCGCTTCTTCCATATCATCGGGAGGATGAGGTTCAGGACATCGTCCACCGTGATGATGCCCAGCATCTCACCCTCACCGCTCACCACCGGCAGGGCCAGCAGGTTATACTTGGTCTGGAGCTCCGCCACCTCGCGCAGCCCGGTCTCGGGCCGGACGCTGATGACCTCGGGGTGCATGATCTGCTCCAGGCGCCGGCCCGGGTCGGCCAGGATCAGCTCGCGCAGGCTCAGGACCCCCAAGAGCCGCTCCTGGGGGTCCGTCACGTACAGGTAGTAGATGGTCTCCGCTTCCTTCGCCTCGTCCCGGATCCGCTGGATCCCGTCGGCGACGGTGAGGCTCGGCGCAAAGGCCACGTGCTCCGTGGTCATGAGGCCGCCCGCGGTGTCCTCCTCGTGCTCCAAGAGCTCCTCGACCTCCTGGGCCTCCTCCGGGGCCATGCTCTCCAAGAGCTCCTCGGCCTTGGCCTCGGGCAGGTCGCTCAGGATGTCGGCCGCCTCGTCCGGCTCCATCTCCTCCAGGATGTCGGCGGCCTTCTCCGGCTCCATCATCTGGACCACGGAGGCCTGGACCTCCGGCTCGGCCTCGGTGATGGCCTCGGCGGCCGTGGCCTCGTCCAGGGCGGCCAGGATTTCCGCCCGCTCGGCGGGGTTCAGCTCCTCCATGATGTCGGCGATGTCGGCCGGGTGGAGCTTGGCCAGCTTGGTGTAGACCGCCTGGCGCTTCGCCCGGGTCAGCTCGGTCTCCAGCGTGTCCAGGACCTCCCACGGGACGACCTCGCGGGGCAGCTCCGCCCCGACGAGCGCGGCCAGGCGCTCGGCCAGGCGCTCGGACTTGAGATGTCGCAGGAGACCGCGCAGGCCGCCCTCCACGCCGATCACGTGGAGACGCCCCTCCCGCTCCTCCAGCTCGATGTCGTTGACCCGCACCACCTTCTTGCGGGCGGTGTCCACCACCTTCTTGTCCAGCACGTTCTTCCCGAGGCGCATCTCTTCCGTGCGGAGCGTCACGGGGCTGAGGTCGCTCGCCCGGCTCCGCAGGCGAATGGGGGCGCCGGGATCGGGGGGCAGGTCGGCCACCACATCCCAGGGGAGGATCCACTCCTCCCGATCGGGGCGGCGCAGGCTGAACTTCGTCACCTGCGGCCTGGCCCCGAGGGCGAGCACCACCAGGTCTTCCAGGCGTCCGACGGCGGCGCCTTCCGCATCCACGAGGGGACGGTGGCGCAACTGGGAAAAGGAAAGGGCTGGCATGGCGGAGTGACCTAGGCGGCCGAGGCGGGGGCCCGGCGGATGGCGGAGCGGATCTCGTCGCGCGACAGGCGCAGCCGGATGTGGCCCCGGGCAGGCTCGACCCGCTCCACGAGGTCCCACGAGATCAGGCGCTGGTGCAAGCGACTGGTCAGCGGGCGCAGCAGGCGGAGGAGGCCCCAGCGGTCATCCAGCCGGGTCAGGAACCCGCGCATCCCGGTGTCCATCCCCCAGAGGTGGAGCGTCCCATCGGAGAGGCCCATGGCGATATCGTTCACCCGCTGGAGCTTGACGCCGCGGCAGTCCACGACCTGTTGATCCATGATGTGCTTGCGGATCAGGATCTGGCCGGCCTCCAGGGACGACGGGGTCAACGCGGTCCGGGCCTGGCGGAGCCGGATGCACCGCGGCTCCAGGGCCTCCACCAGTTCCCAGGGCAGGACCAGGGCTTCACCGGGGCCGGGTGCGGGGGTGCTCCGGCGCACCCGGTGCGGTCGGATCACCAGGCGCTGGATGGCCGGGACACCGGGGGTCGCGTGGGGCGGCGCGACCGCCAGATCCAGGATCGCCCCGACGGGATGCCCGTCGCAGTCCACGACCTGCTTATGAAGCAGATCCCGGTAGAAGCTGACGTCACTTCGGCTGGCCATGTGGATCGCGTCCCCTCAGCCCGGAATGATCGTCGCTGGTGCGCCCGGCTCTTTGTACTGTGCACGTCGGAGGCTGTCAATCTTTTTCTGCCATTTTCCGGCCTGTTGGCGGCCTTTTCTTGACCGCTGCTGCGGTCTCTCACCTCTGCCTCCGCCCCGGGCCATCCGGTCTGGCGGGTTGTGTGGGTGGGGCAAGACTGGTATCCTGCCGGGCGGCGTGAATACCGACTTCAGCGGCCGCGCGCCGGGGCAGGAGTCGTGGCGGCTGGCCCCGTCGGACATCGCCGAGTTGGTTCTGCACCTCCTGGCCCACGATCCGCGGTCCCTGCCCAGCCGCGTGGAGATCCGCCCCACGCAGCCTCCGAAGAAGGGGTGAAGCAAAAGAAGGCGGGGGATCGGCTTTTTCGCTGTCGCTGTCGCTATCCCTGTCGGCGTGCGGCCCAGGCGGACCGGGGACGGGCGACCGGGGACCGGGGTCCTTCCGGCTCAATTCCGGAAGAAAGGGTGAATTGTCGTGGAAGTTGCGAACCGGGATCGGAGTGCCCCGTTCATCACCAAGGATCGCTCCGAGATCCGCTCGATCCTGGACCGGACGAACTCGACGGCGACGAACCAGAGCCTGGCCGAGGTCACGCTACCGCCCGGCGCAGAAACCGACGCGCACTTCCATCCCCGGACCGAGGAGATCTATTACGTCTTGCGCGGCCGGGGACTCATGAACCTGGAAGGCGAACGGCGAGAACTCGGGCCGGGCGACGGCGTCCTGATCCCGCCGAAGACCCGCCACAGGATCCGGAACATCGGGCCGGAGCCCCTGGTATTCCTCTGCTGCTGCTCGCCGCCCTATTCGCACGAGGACACTGTCCTAACAGGCTGAATGCGTTCGGGCGTTCGAGTGTTCGGCAGTTCGGTTGTTCCTGTTCCGGGAGAACCACCGAACGACCGAACTCCCGAACCACCGAACGCTTTTGGAGGGAACAGCTAGGTGAGTAGGAACAGCGTGACTTCCGGTGGGGCATTCAGTCGGATTGGCGTCCCCGTGGTGCCGATGCCACGACTCACGTACAGGTGGGAGGTGTTGATCCGGTAGAGCCCCTCGGGATAGGGGCTGAGGAGGTGGGCCAGACTGACGTCCACCCCCAGCAGGCTTAGCTTGATCTGGCCGCCGTGCCAGTGGCCCGCCAGGGTCAGCGGGATGCCCCGGTCGGCCGCCCGGGGGAAGATCTCGGGGCGATGCGACAGCAGCAGGGCCGGGATCGCGGGATCCAGCCCGCGCAGGGCCGCCTCCAGGTCGGGACGCCCGGTGCGCAGGTCATCAATTCCGGCGACGGCGAAGGATCCCTGCTCGGTGCGGATCACGCGGTGGGCATTGTTCAGGAGCGCAATCCGGTGCTGCCGGAACACCGCCCGGATCTCGCGGAGCGTCCCGAACCAGTGTTCGTGGTTCCCCAGCGTGGCGAACGTCCCGTAGCGGGCGCGGACACGGGCCATCTCTTCCGCGCAGGCGGGGAGGAACGACATCGAGTTCGAGATGAAGTCCCCGGTGAGGACGAACAGATCGGGGTGAAGCTGGTTCACCAGGTCGGCGTACCGCCGCATCTCCTCGCGGGGCATGTAGAGGCCGGCGTGGATGTCGGTGAGGTGGGCCACCCGGAGCGGCCGGCCGAAGGGCAAGGTGATTTCCTGGACGTCGTACGCCTTGCTGGCGTAGGCGGCCCCGTAGCCGGAGAGCAAGAGGGGCGCCGTGGCCAGCCCGCCCACCCCGGCGCGGAGGAACCGCCGCCGGCCCGGATCCACGGGGACCGGGGCGGTCTGGCCGGCCAGGTCCCGGCAGGCCTGGGCGATCTTGCGACCAAGGCCGCCCACCGTCCGCGCGAGCCAGAGGACCAGCGCGGAGAACACCGAGCCGAAATTCCACACGGCCGCGGGGTACAGCAGGCCGACCTGCGCCACCATCGGCGGGTCCACCCAGGGAAAGTGCCGGAAGACCAGGAAGGCGTTGAGGATGAAGAGCAGGCCCATCGCCGCGCCCACCAGCAGGATCGCCCGCGACTTGAACCGAGCGGGCCGGCGCGAAGCTCGGATGGCCTGCCGGATGCGGGCAAAGAGGTAGCCCTGGGCCAGGGCAAAGATGCCGAAGACGATCAGGCGAAAGAGGAGGATGCGCGTTCCGAATATCATAAGCCGATGCAGCCCGGATACGATTCCCGAGTGGAGGCCGAATAGTAGTGGACGTTCTGCAAATGGGCAAGTATCTTCTGGCGGCCCGTGAAGACGGGACCGGACTGGGACTGCCAAAGCCTGGGCAGATCCCCTGGACGAAGGGGAATCCTGCATGGTCTCGCTGATATCGGTGAACAATCGCAAGGCGGCGGAGCAGATCCAGGCCCGCCTGCTGCAGCATGGCATACACGCGGCCTTGCAGCAGGAGGACCCGTCCCAACTTCTCTCCTGCTCGCCCACGGCAATGGTGTTCATCCACATCATCGTCAAGGAAACAGACCTGGCGCGGGCCCGGGAGATCCTGGCCGCGCGGTTGGAGGGCGCATGAAACCCGAGACCGACATCACCAAGGCCACGCAGCTTCGCCCGGGCGTGGCGGCCATCATCTCCAACGGTGAGGGGAAGATCCTCCTGCAACGGCGCTCGGACAACGGCCTGTGGGGGCTGCCTGGCGGGTCGGTGGAGATCGGCGAGTCGGTCCGGGACGCGATCGTCCGCGAGGTGCGGGAGGAAACCGGCCTGACCGTGGAGGGCGTTTGCCTGATCGGAGTCTACTCGGATCCGAAGGTCCAGGTCGTCCGGTCCCCCGACGGCAACGTCGTGCACTACATCAGCAGCGTGTTTGCGTGCCGCATCCTGGCGGGCACCCTCCAGACCTGCGACGAGACCCTGGACCTGCAATTCTTCGATCCGGCCCAGCTCCCCGAAGACCTCGTGCCCATGCA
>JACQXP010000374.1 GCA_016208645.1 Candidatus Methylomirabilota bacterium
CGGGTCGTCGGGCGGCTCGAAGCCGGCGTCCTTGAGATAGACGGGAAACATCAGCGAGTCTCGTGCAGGCGGTACATCACGTCGGCCACGTCCGTGGCACTCTCGATCTTCCGGCTGTGATCCCCGTGGCGGCGCCAGTGATCCAGCGCCTCCCCCAGGCTGAGCCCCACTGGCTCCCACGCGACGCTCAGTGGGAACAGGGGATCGGCCTTCGTCGCCGCCTCCCACCCTTCCAGCGTGGCGATGCGAGGATCGCGCCCCGTGGCCCGATCGAAACAGTTGTCCTCGATGTCCCGGTTGAACCCGGTGGCCCAGAAGTACTCGACCAGGCGCACCGCCTGCTCTCCCACGGGCCGGTCCAGCCCCTCCGGGCGCCCGCGCAGGCACGCGCGGCAGCGCGCCAGCGGGCTCTCGGCCGCCTGCACGTTCCACAGGTTGGAAAAGGACAGGGGGTCCGACTCGCCGCCGAGCGGGGCGGTGCGGAAATAAATCCGCATCTCCTCGAAGTCCGTCTGGTGGAATCCCATCAGGTACACGACGAAGGGGAACGCCAGGCTGTGCTCCGTGTACTCCCCCTCCGATTTCAGCGTCTTGGCGCTCCAGCGTATGCGTCGGACCCGGGGCGGCTCCTCCATCACCAGGACCGCGGTGTGGCGCCAGCGCGCGTAGAGCCGCGTCCCCTCCGGCAGCAGGGGGGTCCGATCGGTCCGGTGGCCCTCGGCCACGGCCCCCGCCAGGTCCGACAGGCGCACCTCCCGCTCCACCGCCATCCGGCCGTCCCCCGCCGGTCGGAGCAGGCGAGCCACCTCTCCCTCGATGTGGATGCGTTCCGGCTCCTGCGTCATGACTCGGGGCTCGATCGGAGGTCCCGATCCCCCAGGAGGGAGCGGTAGCGCTCGGGCAGGAACTGGCGGGAGGAGCAGAGGGCTACGGCCGCCAGCTCCTGCTGGTGGATGGCCTCGGCGCCCTGGGGAGGGATGAAATCCTCGACGGCCCAGAGATAGTCCGCCTCCTCCACGGCCGGGGCGCGGCGCAGGCGGGCGCGGCGGTAGGCGCGGAAGGAGATCTCCTCGATGTCGGCGCCGGAGATCTGCCCGGGGTGCAGCCGTCCGCACGCCTCCACGATCCGGTCGAAGGACTCCACCCTGCAGGCGAAGCGGTGCTTGACCGGCATCACGGCGAAGATGGCCGCCTGTTCCGCCGGGTCCGGCATGAGCAACGGGATGCGCTGGCTGCTCCGCCCGGACCGCGTCTCGGCCGCGTCCAGGCGATCCGGGCGGTTGCTGATCCGGACCCAGAGCACCTTCCCCTGGATGGTGGGATCGCCGGTGAACTCGTACCGCATCTGGCGGATCCGGTTGCCCACGCCGGAGTCGCCGCTGTACTCGTCGCGGGTCTGCTCGCTCTGGTCCGCCTCGTCCTCCAGGACCACCACCGGGGTCAGGGCCCGCAGCGCCTGGAGGATCTTCCAGAAGTTCCGCTCCGACTGGCCCACCCACTTGTCCCGGGGGTTCACGATCTTCACGAAGTTGAAGCCGCACTCCTTGGCCAGGGCGTGGGCCAGGGCGGTCTTGCCCACGCCGGGCGGCCCGAGCAGCGTGATCCCGCGCGGCACCATCATCAGGTCGCCGTCGCGGATGGCCCGCACCACCTCGCCCATGAATCGCTTCACCGCCCCCAGGCCGGCGATGGCATCCAGGCCGAATTCCGGCTCCACCAGCTCGATCATGTCGTGGAGCTCCTGCTTGAGGACGGCCTGCTTGCGCGCCCGCACCTCCTCCAGCGTGAGCGGCCGCGCCTCCGCCCTGGCGGAGCGGCAGAGATGCTCCAGGTGGAGGAGCGAGAGGCCGCCGGTGGCCTGGGCCAACTGGTCCGGCGTCAGGCCCAGGTCAAAGCCGTTTTCGTGCAGGAGCCCCTCGACGTAGTCCCGCCTGGTGGCGTGATCGGGCAGGGGGATGCCGATGACCTCGACGCGGGAGCGCTGCCGGAGCTGGGGATGCAGCTCCACCAGGTTGGCCGTGACCAGGAGGACGGTGAGCGCCGTCGGGGGGAGCGGCGGCTCCGTCGCCCAGCGGAGGAGCGTGACCAGATTGGTCCGGTCCTCATCGTTCATCCCCCCGATATCCGCCGCGGGCACCACGGTCTCGGCGTACTCCAGCAGGAAGAGCACCCGGTCGTACCCCGGTCCGGGCAGGCACCCGCTCCCGAGTGCCTGCTCCACCAGGCTCAGGACCTTGGCCGGCTGCGTGGGCCACTCCTTGACCGGCGCCGCCTCGCCCAGGGCCGCCAAGGCCCGGCGGCGCTGGCCCTCCGGGCTGTGCGGCGACACGTCCTGATCGCGATGAAACCCCGTGGCCCGGCGAACGATCACCTCGGTCTCCAGGTCGCCGAAGGTGAGCCCGCTGGACCGGTTGTAGCAGAGGATCCGGCTTCGCCGGCCCAGCCGCCGGACGAGGAAGGTCCGCAAGGGCAGGAACTCGTCCCCCAGGGGAATATGATCGGCGATGTTGAGGTGGAGGATACAGAAGGGGAAGCTGCCCGCCTCGATGCGCGCCTCCAGCTCCTGTGCCCAGCCCGGAATATCGTGCGTCGTTGCCATGCGCCTATCCCGTCAAGGGGGTGCGTGGCGGCCGCGATCGCGCGCCCCGACAGCGATTCACAATTGTCCGGCCTGCCTGGCCCGTTCCAGGACGCGCCGTTCCGCCTCCACGACCGGCCGCTCGATCAGGTCGCCATCCAGCGTGCAGACTCCGCGGCCCTCGGCCTCGGCCTGCCGCCAGGTCTCCAGGACCCGCTCCGCCTGCCGCACGCGTTCCACCGAGGGGGTGAAGGCCTCGTGGATGATCGGGATTTGCGCCGGGTGGATCGCCAGCTTCCCGGCGAATCCCAGTGCGGCGGCCTGGATGGCCTCGGCCCGCAGGCCCTCGTGATCCTGGATGTTCAGGCAGATCGTGTCCACCACGTCCACCCCCGCCGCCCGGCCCGCCAGGACCAGTTGGCAGCGGGCATGCTGCACGATGCCCTCGCCCGCCCGCCCGGGACGGATGCCGAGATCCACGGAGAGGTCCACGTGGCCCAGGATCAGGCCCAGGAGGCGGGACGTGGCGGTTGCGATGGCGGGGGCGTTCAAGATGCCGCGGGCGCTCTCGATCAAGGCGAAGAGCTTGAGATTGCCGGGAGGAAGCGCCGAGGCGTGCTCGGCCTCGGTCAAGTGGCCATCCACGAGCTGGAGGAGCTCGGGCGAGTCAATCTTGGGGATGACCAGGGCGTCGGGGCCGGCGCGAACGCTGGCCTCCAGGTCCGCCTCGAAGTAGGGGGTGTGGAACCCGTTCAGGCGGATGAGCCACTCGATGGCCCGGCCGTTCTGCGTCTGGAGGAAGCCCCGGATGAGTCTGCGTGCCTCCGTCTTGCGCGCGGGGGCCACGCCATCCTCTAGGTCGAGGATCACGGCATCCGCGCCCAGCCCCGGTGCCTTGGCCAGCTTTCGCTCCTCGCTGCCCGGGACGAACAGGAAGCTCCGCCGGAGGCGGGCACGCGTCTCTATCTGGTTCACGGGGAAAGACTCCGCAGCAGGTCCTGGCTCAGGGTCCCTGCGCAGATCTCCGAGGCGGGGCCGGTGAGGGTCAGGTCCCAGCGCTCGTCCACGCTGACGGTGAGTTCCCCCCCGGGGCTCTCGATCGTCACCCGGCGGTCCGTCAGGCCATTCTTGAGGCTGGCCGCGGCCACCGCGCAGGAACTGGTGCCCGAGGCGAGGGTGTAGCCGGCTCCCCGCTCCCAGATGAGGATGGAGACGCGGTCCCGCGCCAGCACCTTGGCGAACTGGACGTTGATCCGGTTGGGGAAGCTGAGATGACGCTCGATGGCCGGCCCCAGACGGCGGACCTCGTCCTCGTCCAGGGTCTCCGTGAAGATCACGCAGTGCGGGTTGCCGACCGACACGGCCGTCACCGTGAATTGCCGGCCGGCCACCTCCAGGACCTCCTTCACCACTTCGCGGCGGGGACCCGTCACCGGGATCTCGGAACTCACGAACGTGGCCCGGCCCATGTCCGCGGTGATGGCCGCCACCTGTCCATCCTCCAGGTGCAGCCGGGCCCGCACCCGCCCCCCGGGGGTGGACACCGTGAACTCGGGCGTGTCCACGTAGCCGTGGTCGTACAGGAACTTGGCCAGGATGCGGAG
>JACQXP010000351.1 GCA_016208645.1 Candidatus Methylomirabilota bacterium
GGGAGATGCTCCTCAGCGTGGCCAAGGAGGTGCAGGCCGCCGGCGCCCAGCTCCTGCGCGGGGGGGCCTTCAAGCCGCGCACGTCCCCGTATGCGTTCCAGGGGTTGGGGGAAGAGGCGCTCCGCTATCTGGCCGAGGCCAAGCGGGAGACGGGGATGCCCGTGGTCACCGAGTTGATGGATCCCCGGGAAACACAGTTGGTCCTGCAGTACGCCGACGCGATCCAGGTGGGGGCGCGCAACATGCAGAATTTCCGCCTGCTGAAAGAGCTGGGGATGCAGAAGACCCCGGTGCTCCTGAAGCGGGGGATGAGCTCGACCATCCGCGAGCTGCTCATGTCCGCCGAGTACATCATGTCGGAGGGGAACTACAACGTCATCCTGTGCGAGCGGGGGATCCGGACCTTCGAGGATGCCACGCGGAACACGCTGGATCTGTCGGCCGTCCCGGTGCTGAAGCAACTCACGCACCTGCCCGTGCTCGTGGACCCGAGCCACGGCACCGGGAAGTGGGACCTGGTGGCGCCCATGGCGCTGGCCGCCGTGGCCGCCGGCGCGGACGGCATCATGGTGGAGGTCCACCCCCGGCCGGAGGAGGCGCTCTCCGACGGCCCCCAGGCCCTGCTGCCGTCCCGATTCCATCGGTTGATGGCCGACCTGCGAAAGGTGGCGGAGGCGGTCGGGAGGACAGTCTAAACAACAGCGTTCGGCAGTTTCCGCCTTTGGCGGATTCGGCGGTTCGGGGCACCCACGCCATGGCGGTGGGAACCCACCGCGGTGCCGTGGGTCCCGGTGGTACATGGTGATATGAGCATTCCGCAATCCGCAATCCGCAATCCGCATTCGGCCGGGCCGCTGTTCCGCGAAATGGCCGTCGTGGGCGTGGGCCTGATCGGCGGCAGCCTGGCGCTGGCCGCGCGCAAGGCGGGGCTGGTCGAGACGGTGGTGGGCGTGGAGGCGGATCCCGCGCACCGCGAGATGGTCCTGGCCACCGGGATGGTGGACCGGGTCACGGACCGGCTGACCGCGGATCTGGCCCGCGCCGACCTGGTGGTCCTGGCCGTGCCGGTCACCGGCATCGCGGCCCTGCTGCCGGAGGTGGCGCGCTTCACGAGCGAAAGCTGCCTCGTCACCGATGTCGGGAGCGTGAAGGGACCGATCCTGGCCGCCGGGGACGCCGCCTTTCCGGATGGACGATTCGTGGCCGGCCATCCCATCGCAGGACGGGAGCGGTCCGGACCGGTCGCCGCGCGACCGGATCTCTTCGAGCAGGCGAACTGGATCGTCACGCCGAGCGCCCGGACGCGCGCCGATGCCGTGGACCGCGTGGCCGCGCTGTGGCGCGGGGTGGGATCGTCGGTCGTGACGATGGAGGCCGGCTGGCATGACGAGGTCTTCGCGACGGTGAGCCACCTGCCCCACCTCGTGGCCTATGCCCTCATGGATGCCGTCCTGGGGATGACCCGGGGCGAGGAGCGGCTGAAGTTCTCGGCCGGCGGTCTCCGGGATTTCACCCGGGTGGCCGCCAGCCATCCGGCCATGTGGCGGGACATCTTCCTCATGAATCGTGAGCAGGTCCTTCGGGTGCTGGCCGCGTACCGCGAGGCGCTGGCAGGGCTGGAGGCGGCCATCCGGGACGGGGACGGGGATGCCCTGACCGCGCGCCTGTCGCGCGCCCGAACCGCGCAGGAGGAGATCAGCCATCGCCCGTGACGTCCTGAAACACCGCGGATCGGAGGTGGCCCTGCTGGTGGGCGTCTGCCGCGCTCGCCAGGCCCGCTGGGAGGCCGAGGACTCCCTGGCCGGGCTGGAACAGCTTGCCCGGTCGGCCGGGGCTCGCGTCGCCGCCACCGTCCTCCAGGAGCGGGATCGCCTCGACCCCCGCTATCTCATCGGCAAGGGCAAGGCCCTGGAGATCCGTGACCGCTCTGCGGGAGTGGATCTTGTCATTCTGGACGAGGAACTCTCGGGCTCGCAGCAGCGCAATCTGGAGCGGCTGCTGGGCAAGCGGGTGGTGGACCGGACCGGACTCATCCTGGACATCTTCGCCCAGCGGGCCCAGACCCGCGAAGGGAAGCTCCAGGTGGAGCTGGCCCAGCTCGATTACCTGCTGCCGAGGCTGGCCGGGGCCTGGACGCACCTGGAACGGCTGGGCGGCGGGATCGGCACCCGGGGTCCTGGCGAGACGCAGCTCGAGTCGGATCGCCGCCGCATCAAGACCCGCATGGCCAAGGTCCGCCGGGACCTGGAACAGGTGCGCCGGCATCGCGCGCTCCTGCGACGCCCGCGGCGGAAGGTTCCCTTTCCCATCCTGGCGCTGGTGGGCTACACGAACGCGGGGAAGTCCTCGCTGCTGAACGTCCTGACCCACGCCAACGTCACGGTGCAGGACCAGTTGTTCGCCACGCTGGACCCGACGCTCCGGCGCCTCACGCTGCCGGGGGACCGCGTGGCGCTCCTCTCGGATACGGTCGGGTTCATCCGCAAGATCCCGCACCAGCTCGTCGCCGCCTTCCAGGCCACGCTGGAGGAGATCCAGGAGGCGGACGTCCTCCTCCACGTGGTGGACATCAGCCACCCCCACGCCGAAGAGCAGCAGGCCGCAGTGGAGGCGGTGCTGGGCGAACTGGGGCTGGCAGATCGGCCGACCATCCTGGTGTTCAACAAGGTTGACCGCCTGGGGCGATCGCCCTTCCCGTGGCGCCCCGGAAGCGGGCGCGTCGCCACCTCGGCGAAGACGGGGGCCGGGCTGGACGACCTCCGCCGCGAGATCGTGTGCTGCCTGAACGGAGGGGCCACCGCCGGAGCCGCCGTCGCCCACGAGGCGGCCGGAGCCACGGCCTCAGGATAGGCGAGAGCGCGTGCTGACCCTGGCGAACCGCCTGACGATCCTGCGCATCCTGATGACGCCGGTCATCACGGTCCTGCTGCTGTACCGGCAGGTGGGCGCCGCCCTGGCGCTGTTCCTCTTGGCGGGGATCACCGACGGGTTGGACGGGCTGGTGGCCCGTTCCTGGAAGCAGAAGACGACCCTGGGGATGGTCCTGGACCCGATCGCGGATAAGCTGCTGCTGATGTCCACCGTCGTCACCCTCACGATCCTGAAGGAGCTGCCGCGCTGGTTCACCATCATCCTGGTGAGCCGCGACGTCCTCTTGATCGGGGGCTCCATGATCCTCTACATGTTCCTGGGGAAAACCGGCATGCCCCCGTCCTGGCTCGGCAAGACCACCACCGGCTTCCAGCTCCTCACGGTCCTCAGTGCCATGGTGGACAACTTCCTCCCCGCCATCAAGCCCGGCATCCTGCCGCTCGTCGTCGTCACGCTGGTCCTGACGATCGCCTCGGGCCTGGACTACATCTACCGGGGGGCCCGGCTCCTGAACGATCAGTGATGGGTGACCGGGCACGCTGGGGAGTCCGGATCGCCGTCCTGGCTGGCGGGGCGCTGGCCCTCTTCCTCATCTACAGCCTGCGGGTGCTCGTCCTCCTGATCCTGTTCGCCTTCATCCTGGCCTACGTCCTGGATCCCCCCGTCACACGGCTGGCGCGGATCGTGGGAGGACGGGGGCGAGGCATCGCCTGCGTGGCGCTGGCTCTCGTGCTCATCCTGGTGGGTGCGGTGGCTGCCCTGGGGCCTCGGGTGACTTCGGAATTCCGGTGGGCGGCGGCCACCCTGCCGGGCAAGGCGGCCCAGACCTACGAAGCGATGGTCCCGCGCCTGCAGGCATTGGCGGGCATCCAGATCCCGGCCACGTTGCCCGAGGCGGCGCGGGAACTGTGGGGGCTCCGCGGCGGCTGGGCGCCGTGGCTCACGGAGCGCACCCAGGGACTGCTCGCGGGCGCGGCCTCCAGCGTGGTGGGACTCGTCACGACGGTCCTGGACCTCCTCATCGTCCCGGCGTTCTGGATCTTCTTCCTCCAGGAGGGGCCCGCGGTGAAGGCCCGGCTGCTCTTGCGGCTGCCCGGAGCGCGGCGAGCCTGGGCGGAGCGGGTGGTGGCCGGGATGGACGAGGCGCTGCGGGGATTCCTGCGCGGCCAGGCCACGGTGTGCGCGGTGGTGGCGGTCCTCTTGGGCGTGGGCCTGGCCCTCATTGGGATGAAGCTGGCCATCGTGATGGCGGTGGCCTCGGGCCTGGCGACCTTCATTCCCTACTTCGGCCCCCTGCTCAGCGCCATCACGGCCGTCCTGCTGGCGATCCTGGAGTTCGGCGACGTGAGCCACGGCCTGCTCGTGGCGGCGGTGTACGCCGCAGTGTACACGCTCGAGGTCTTCGTGATCACGCCCCGGATCATCGGGCACCGGATCGGGCTGCATCCCCTGGTGGTGATGGTGGTGGTGCTGGCCGCCGGGCAGCTCCTGGGGATCTGGGGGATCATGTTCGCCGTCCCCGCAGCCGCGGTCCTGCGGGTCCTGATCCCCGAGGTGTGGACGCTTCTTATCCCCCTCACCTCCGCCTCTCCCCCACCCAGAGGGTACCCGGGGGAGAGGGATGGGTGAGGGGGCAGGTGCAGGCGTGACGGGCAGGCAAGAGCCGAGAGCCGCGAGCCGAGAGCCGAGAAGGGCCGAGGACACGCCGAGGCTGTTGACCATCCACGCAGGGGAGCCGCGAGGCGCGAGCCGCGAAGTGCAGAGAGAATGACGAAATGTTTGACGATCCGCGACGTGGAGGCTGGCAGTCCCGCTGCCGAGGCGGGAGTGGCTCCCGGCTCTCTCCTGGTGAGCCTGAACGGCCGCCCGGTGCAGGATGCCCTGGACCTTCGCTTCGCGGAGACGGCCGAGCGGGTGGAGCTCATCTGGCGGGACGGGAGCGGGCTAGAGCATCGCGCCCGACTGGAGAAGCCGGAGGACCTCCCCCTGGGCCTCGACGTGGATCCGCTCAAGATGCGGGCCTGCAACAACAAGTGCGCCTTCTGCTTCGCCCACCAGAGCGCGCGGGGCATGCGGCGGGCCCTGTCCTTCAAGTACGACGACTACCGGTATTCGTTCCTGAACGGGAACTTCGCGAC
>JACQXP010000352.1 GCA_016208645.1 Candidatus Methylomirabilota bacterium
AAGCGCCATCGGATTGGTCACGCCGTAGAAATCGGTGTCAGGTATGAATCTGACAAGACGCCGGCGAGGAGGGCCCCTACGCCAGGGCGTCCACGAGGGCATGGAGGGAGCGGCGGATGATCCCCCGGATCTCGGGCAGCGTGGGCGCCTCGGGCGCGCGCCAGCGAGGCTCGAAGGCCAGCTCCTCTGCCGGGTCCAACGTTCCCTTCGCGTAGTACCAGGAATTCCCGGTATCATAGTTCAGGCGGACGGCCGGGATTCCAATCGACTCGATCAACTGCACGATCTGACGCCCTCGATTCACCAGGTCGCCGTGGTTCTCCAGCGCGAGGGTGAGGCCCAGGTCTGCCGCCCGTCCGCCTATGGAGGCGATGTTGGCCTGGAACCCGGCCAGGCCCGAGGTCGGCCCATGCATGACCCGGCGCCTGGGTGGCAAGAACGACCCGGCTTACGCTGACCCGGTAACCCCCTCAGCCCGGCCGAGGGCGGCAATGATGGCGCGGGTGACGTCGGTGGTCCGGGCGTGGCCGCCGAGGTCCGGGGTGAGATGCCGCCCCTCCCGCAGGACGCGGGCGACCGCCTCCCAGATGCGCCGCTCGGCCGCCGCCTCCCCCAGGTGACCCAGCAGCATCGCCCCTGACAGGATCAGGGCGATGGGGTTGGCGATCCCCTGGCCCACGATGTCCGGCGCCGCCCCGTGCGCCGCCTCGAAGAAGGCCACCCGCGCCCCGATGTTCGCCCCCGGCGCCAGCCCCAGCACCAGCCGGAGGCACAGGGCGTCGATCATGCAGTCATCGAATGCCAGGTCGGGGAATCGCGCGGCCACGTTCCGACCGGACTCAAGGAACAGGCCGTCGGTGAGATTCAACACGTTGGCCTTGTGGCCGGCCGTGACCTTTCGCCGACCCCGTGCCCTGGCGTACTCGAAGGCGAAGCGAAAGATCCGCTCAGAGGCCTGCCGGGTGATGCGCTTGATCGCCCACGCCTCGTCCGGCCCTTTCATCTCCTCCCACCCGATGTACGTGTCCTCTGTCACCTCGCGCACGATGACCACATCCAGGGACGAGAAGGGGGTGGGGACGCCGGGGAAGCTCCGGATGGGCCGGACGTTCGCAAAGACCTCCAGCTCGCGCCGCAGGGCGTTGTTCACGCTTGGGTAGGTGACGTCGGCGTCGCCGTGGCGGACCACCAGGCGGCCGGTTTGCGTTGGCGCGAGGAGCGGACCCTTCAGCGCAACGCCGATTGTCCGGACGGCGGCCAGCGTCGCCGCGGGGAGCGGATGCCCATGACGCTGGCGCGCAGCCTCGCCGGCAGCGAACTCGCGCCATCGAATGGAGACCCCCGTGGCCTCCAGCACGGCGACGGCCGCCCCGCTGATCTCCGGGCCGATTCCGTCGCCGAGGATGAGCGCTACCTCATACTCCCGTCCAGAATTCACCGACCGTTCCTTTTGACACCTATGGATGGGTCGGGACGCTACAGCAACGTGTACAGATATGGGATGGTCTTGGAAGAATTCCGCTCCTTCAAGAGCTGCTCCATGGTGGCCACGTCGATCCGGTCGGTGATCTCCTCCAGCTTGCGGGTCAGTTGCATCACCGCGGTGAAGGTGTCCACCGTGTCGATCTCTTTCGGGAAGACGTCGAAGGCGTACCAGTCATTCGTGTAGCCCAACTTGCGCAGAGTGTAGAACAGCTCGACGAACTCCCAGAGGTGGAACGCCCCGGGCAGCATGTCCCAGTCCCAGCGGCCGTCGTTGTCGTTCAGGTGGACGTAGAAGAGCCGGTTCGCCCGGGCCAGCAGGGCCGCCGATTGGGCGGGACGCTCGTCCGCGTACAGCGCATGCCCGGTGTCGAGCGTGGCGCCCAGATTGTCGGCACCGGTCAGTTGACAGAAGCTGGCCGTCTCCCCGGCCGTTCCGAAGATGCACCGGGCCATCGGGTCGCTCTTCTTGTACTCGATGCAGATGCGGATATCCCGGTTGTGGGCGCACGCGACCGAAAATGTTTCGGCTGCGTAGTCGTAGGCTTGGATGTAGTCCACCTCGAAAAGGGTGTCCGCGCCTTCGTTCAGCGGACAGGTGGTGATGCGACTGCACCCGAGTTCTGCGGCGAGATCCAGCGCGCGCTTCAGATCGCTGACGACCTCCTGGCGTTCACTGGCCTTTTCCGAGATGAAGGAGCCCCGCCACCATTTCCCCGTCCGCCGCGACCGAAAGTTGATCGCCGAGATGCCAAAGCGGTATGGCTGGAGGAGTTCCTTCAATTCGGCTGGATTCTCGAAATCGGCGGGATAGCAGAGCTCCAATCCATCCAGCCCCTTGACGCGCGAGGCCAGGTCCAACTTCTCTGCCAGGGTGCGGCTCCCCCGGTACAGCATGTACCGGTTCCGCACCTCGCCCAGGAAGCCCGTAATGATCGCAAGCCTGTTCATGTTCCCCATTCCCCCAATCACGTTTCACGCATCACCCGTCAGCCCATCGTCAAGGAGATTGCTGACCTCCGCCTCGGGCCATCCCTCTTTGAACGCGTCCCGGATCGGCTGGATCGCCACTGGTACTGCGTGAATCAACACAACCCGTTTGTTTGCCATTGGAGATGCTTGCTCTCCGCCCCCGACGGGTCTGCGCCGCAGAGAGTGCGGTCATTGCGCCGGGACAGGACGTCAGCGACGTGGGTCCTCACCGCCGCAACACCGAGGGCAGCCACAGGCTGAAGGGGGGGTAGTAGGTGATGAGAAGCAGCACCACGATGTTGATGGCGATGAAGGGAATCAAAGCCAGCGAGGTCCGTTCCACCGACACGTTGGCCAGCTTGGCGGCGATGAACAGGGTGTTCCCCACGGGGGGGCTGCAGATGCTGATGGCGAGGTTCACCACCACAATCATCCCGAAGTGGAGCGGGTCCACCCCGAACTGCTTCACCACGGGGAGGAGGATGGGGGTGGTGAGCAGCAGGGCCGGGGCCAAGGGCATAGGCCCTCCCAGGATCAGCAGAAAGATATTGATCAAGATGAGGATCATAATTCGACTCTGCGTGAGGGAAGTGATCCAGGTGGCGAAGATGGTGGCGAAGTTTTCCACGGTGAGGGCCCAGCTCAGGGCATCCCCGGCCCCGATGATGAGCATGATCACCGCCGTCAGCTCGCCGGTCTTGAGGAGGATCTTGGGGACATCCGCCCACGCCAGGTCCCGGTACACGAACCGGCCAACAACGAGGGCATAGACCACGGCAATGACGGCGGCCTCCGTGGGGGTGACGATTCCCGTGAAGATGCCGCCGAGGATGACCGCCGGCGTCAGGAGGGCCGGGATGCAGTCCACGAAGCTCCGCCAGAGCTCCCGGAAGCTCACCAGCCGCTCCGTCGGATAGCCGCGCCGGACCGCGATGATGAAGGCGCACAGCATCAGGGCCAGGCCGACCAGGATCCCGGGAATCGCGCCGGCGACGAACAGGTCGCCCAGAGACACGCCCGAGACGAAGGCATAGAGGACCATGGGGATGCTGGGCGGTATGATGACGCCGATGGTCCCGGCGGAGGCGACCACGGATGCGGCGTAGGGCCGGTCATAGCCCTTCTTGGCCATGGCCGGGATCATAACGCTTCCCACGGCGGCGGCGTCCGCCGCCGCAGAGCCGGACATCCCGGCGAAGATCATAGAGGCCAGGATCGTCATCAGGGCCAGCCCCCCAGGGATCCAGCCCACCAGGGCGAAGGCGAAGTTGGTGATCCGCTTCCCCATTCCCCCCGCCCCCATGAGCTCCCCCGCCAGGACGAAGAATGGGAGGGCGAGCAGGGTGAAGGACTCGTTCACGCTCACGATGGACTGGAAGATCACCGTGAGGGAGTACTTCCCGGTGCCTAGGAAGAAGAGCAGGGGGGTGAGCCCGATGGCGAAGGCGAGCGGGATGGCGGTCGCGCTCAGGCCGAGGAAGAGCCCCCAGAGGATGACGAAGTTCACGGGTCAGCCCTCGGCACTCTCGGCGGTCGCCTGCCACCCGTGCGGGCCCCGCCAGATGGTCCACACCTGCCGCAGGGCGTAGAGCACCATCAGGACGCCGGCCACGGGCAGCGACAGGTAATAGAGTCCAATGGGCAGGCGAAGGACGGCGGACTTGTCACCCATGGTGACCCGCGTCAGCGCAACCCCCTCCACCACCATGAAGGCGAGGAAGAACAGGATGGCCGCCATCACGTACATCCCGATCGCCCGTTGCCCTCGCGGGTCGAAGAGGCGAGGGAAAAACCCGATCGTCATGTGGGTCCGTCGCCGGAGCGCCGCGACCGAACCCAACAGGGTGAGCCAGACGAACAGCAGCCCGGCCAGTTCGTCCGACCAGGCCAGGGAATAGTTGAAGATGTATCGGGCAAGCACGCCCGAAAAGACCATGGCGACGAGACCAGTGATGATCCCCCCGACCACCCAATCCACCGCAGGTCCCACCCAGGTGTCGAGGATCCGATCGACCCATCCCTTCAGGGCAGGTTGCGCCCCGTCCTGCGCTTCCGGAGTCGCCATGAGCGTCTCCCGGGCCGGGGCGGCCCTGGAGGGCAGCCCCGGCCCGCATGACTTTACTTCACGGGATACTTCGCCTTCACGGCCTGGGTGTCCTTCAGCAGGGCCTGGAGGACGTCCTTGGGGAACGTCTCCCCGGCCTTGTCATAGACGGACTTGCTGCCCCGGGCGAAGGCGGAGACGTCCGGCTTGATGACCGTCGCCCCCTTGGCCTTCATCTCCTCCAGCATCTTGTCGTCCTCGTCGACGACGGCCTTGCGATGCCAGGCAGAGGCCTCCAGCGCCGCCTTCTGGACGGCGGCCTGGTCGGCCGGCGAGAAGGACTGCCAGCGTTTCTCCGTGATGCTCAAGGGGATCGGGGCATAGATGTGGTTGGTGAGGGAGATGTTCTTGGCCACTTCATAGAATTTCTGAACGTGGATGGTCGGGATCGGATTCTCCTGCGCATCCACCACTCCCTGCTGGAGTGAAATGTAGGTCTCGCCCAGGGACATCACGGTGGGATTCGCGCCCAGGGCGGACCAGAGCCAGACATAGACCTCGCTCTTGGCGATCCGGATCTTCATGCCCTTTACGTCGGCAGGGACCCGGACCGGCTTGTTGGCTGTGAGCTGGCGAAACCCGGCCTCGAAGACGGACAGGACCCGCATGTTCTTGGCCTGGAGCTTGGCGAACCACTCCTTGACCCAGGGCGAGGTGTCGTAAAGCGCCCAGCCCTGTTCGTAGCTCTCCACCAGGTAGGGCAGCGCGAGGAGGCCAAGCTCAGGCAACTGGTTGGCATAGATCGCAATCCCGCTGACGGCGAAGTCGATTGCCCCCAGCTTCACTTGTTCGAGGAGCTTGGGGTCGCTGCCCAGGGTCCCGCTGTGGTGAACCTCAACCGTGTAACGCCCCTGCGTGTACTCCTTCACCTTGTCAGCGAACATCAGGGCTGCCTTGTGGCGGAGGCCGTCGGGCGGGTCCGTATGCCCGAAGCGGAGCGTGGTCGCGCCCTCGGCATGGTTCCAGACCAGGAACACAACCGTCAGGATAAGCCCGAATCTAATCCCTCGTCTACTCATGATGACCTCCCCGCGCGTCTTTGCGCACTCGCCTTCGGTAGGAAAGATCCCCGAGAGCCCAGGATGCGCCTCAAGGACGTGGAAAACATTATTCCGCCCAAAAATGCCGTGATGATTGCAAGCTTGTTCATTTGGATTTCCCGCCCCAACGGGCCGCTTCATCGCGCATTGTCGAATTTCCAGTCTCGGGCTCGATCCATCCCAGCGCCTCTAGCGATGATGTGATCTCTCGGTGCGAGCTTTCGATATTCTCGACAATTACCCTACAGATGAGGTCTTCTTTCTTCCTCCTCAGAGCATCAACAACTTTCTTATGCCTCTGAATGGACTGGGAAATCCACTTCTTCCCGCGGTCAGCGACGACCGTCGAGGCACACCGCGCCTGCTTGATCCGCTCCCAGTTCACAAAGATGAGGTCAATGAGGGTCCGGTTGCCAACCGCCTCATACAGGGTTCGATGGAAAGCATCGTCCAGCTTTTCATGCCGCTTTACATCCTCACTTTTCAAACACTCTATCTGCTCCTTCAGCAAACCGCTCAACTCTTGCAGGCGCTCGGGGCTCATTCTTTGGGCGGCCATTCTCGCCGCAGCGCCTTCGAGGATTTTCCGGAGTTCGAAAAGCTCGTGGAGGAGCTTTCTCGACAGGGGACGTACAATTACCCCCTTCCGGGGTACGTTAACCACAATTCCCATCTGCGTGAGGAGTTGGAGGGCATCCCGCACGGGAATCCGAGATACTTGAAACATTCGTGCGATGGTTTCCTGGACTAGTTGTTGGCCAGGCTTGAGCTCAGCCTCATAGATCATCTCCTTCAGGCTCTGAGCAATTACTGAAGCCGTGCTCTGAATCGCGTTTACTCGTTGGGTAAGTTCCGCCTTAATCATATCCGTCTTACTCCTGTATACAGTAGTACAGAATGACAGTATATAATCTGAAACAAGCGTCCGGAATGTCAAGGGGCATTTCGGGTCTTCGGGCTGCTGGTCTTTCCTTATCGAAAGGGTACCGGCCATGTCCGCTCCTCCAGCCCCATCCGTTGAGTTCTTGTCGGGGCGCGGATTGTCACACAAGGCGGACAGGGGGGCGGAAGAAGTGGCGCCTAGTCGCCGGATCATTTATACTTCCAACCTGATGCATCCGGATGGTTGCCGGACTCATTCTTCACGCGGAGGAGTGCGATGCTGAAGGCGGGCGAGACCCTGAGGCAGGAGCAGATAGATCAGATCGTCGCCGGCAGCCGGCCGGAGCGGCTGGCGGATCCGTCGAAGCGTCCGATCCCCGGCGATCATGCCGCGCACGTGGTCCAGCTCGTCACGTGGGGCCACCCGACGCTGGCGGCGGATCACCTGCTGTTTCCGGAGATCACCGGGGCCCTGCCGGGGGTGGCGGCGGGGGTGATCCGGCAGCTCAATATCCGCTTCGTGCAGGCCCGGCTGCGCGCCGGTGATTCCGAGGCGGAGGCCGCCCGGAAGGTCCGCGAGCGCCAGTTCGCCTACGAGGCGCTGCTGGAGATGGCGTTGAACTTCTCCGGACTGGAGAGCCGCTGGCTGGACGCCGAGGAGCGGCGAGAGGCGATCCGCAGCATCCAGGCCGCGCTGGCGGAGTGGGAGGCGGCCGAGGCGGCCGAAGGCCGGATCTCCGTGGCGGCCGCGGTCGTGCGGCAGTTCTTGAGCCGGATGACGCTGGTCCAGAAGGGCGGCAGCATGGTCGCCAGGACGGCGGCCCGGATCGGGGAGGCCCTGGACTTCGGCAAGCCGGTCCTCCTGGAATTCCTGCGGAGGGCCCAGGCCGAGATCGAGGGGAACATCTACACCCGCCTGGTGCGCGAGGGGCGCTGCCGGTTCGGCAACGACTATGCCCTGGGACTGCGCTGGCTGAGGCATCTGGGGTTCGAGCAGGTCTCGACAAACCCGGTGCTGGCGGCCCGCGCCTACCAGGACGATCCCACGCTGAGCGAGATCTTCCGGGCGGACGTCCTGTCGCACCGGAAATTCCGCGAGTGGGCCAGGGACCCGGAGACGCACGGCGACGAGATCGCGCTCTCTGCGACGCTGCTGGCGCTGTGGGACAACCTGCACGTGTACCGGCCGATCTTCTTCAGCCTGGCGGAGTCCTCGGGCGGCGGCGTGGTCTCGTTCCAGTTGAACCCCAACATCGCCCACCTCACGGAGGAGAGCATCCAGGACGTCTTCGCGGCCTTCGCCGAGGCGGCCGAGGACCTCCGGGTCTACGACGACTACCTGCTGGCGGGGTACCGCGCCACCCGCGAGCGGGCCCGGCCCAACATGGTGATCAAGGTGGCCGCCAGCTCCCCCGCGGCGCGGGAGATCGCCCGGACGATCAATACCTTCGGTTTCGGCTCCAACATCACGGTGATCTACAGCGTCGCCCAGGAGGTCACCATGATCCTGGAGGAGATGGCCGGCATGGCCGGCGCCCTGCGGAAGGGCATCCGGCCCACGCAGCTCTACATGACCAACATGGGCGGCCGCCTGGAGAGCCATCTCCGGGAGGTGAAGCTGGAAGAGCTGTTCGCGCGGCTCAAGCAGAAGGTGGGCGAGGCCAAGGCGCTCGCGCGCGTGAACCAGCTCGCCGCGGCCAACGGGACCCAGGCCAAGGTGGACCAGGCCAGGGGGTACGCGGCCAAAGTCGCCGCGGCGACTCGGTTCGCCACGCAACGGACCATTGACGCCAAGGTGATCGCGGCGCTGCGGGACGTGGCGTCCGAGGAGGATCTGAAGGCCTGGGAGGACGCCATCGCCAAGTCCGGCACGCTGGTGGCGCGCCGCGTCTGGAGCATCTTCTTCCCCGAGGGCAACCGGGAGAAGTGGCAGGCGTACCTCGGCCGGAAGTTCCAGCTCACCCGGGAACAGACCCGCCTGGTCCTGGACCGCGTCTCCTACCTGCCGGCGTCCAAGCGGAAACCGCAGGACACCTACTGGACGCTGACGGGGAAGAACATGGTCCACACCGAGTTCCCGGACCATCAGGAGAACGTCCGGCGCATGGCCGAGGGGGAGGGGTTCGTGGCCTCGGATCACTTCGACTCCATCACCGGCCAGTTCCCGGCCGAGGTCCTGGAGCGGCTCAACACGATGCCGGACTTCCGGCGGAGCTACGAGGTCAATGCCGAGATCGCCCAAGTCCTCCGCGAGGCCGGCATCGCCGGCGACTTCGGCACGGGCGGCCTCACCCCGGAGCAGTGGCCGGCCTACGGCCCAGTGCAGAAGACCTCGGCCGAGTTCAAGGCCGCCTACGACAAGTTCCGGGACGACATGCTGGGGCTCTTCAAGGCGGTGGCGAAGCCGGCGGCGAAGGTGGCCAGGGCCTCCGGCAGGAAGCGCGGCGCTCGACGCTAGGGCCGTCGAGCGCCTTTCGAGAAAGGAGGAGGGACGATGGCAACATGCATGTCCAAGAAGCCGGCGAAGAGCGGCAAGTCCTCGTGCGGATCGGGCAAGATGAAGGCGGCGAAGAAGAAGTAGGGACCGTCATCAAGGCAGGTGGAAGGCCAGAGCCCCCTCGGGTCGACGCCGAGGGGGCTCTTCCGTTCAGAATGGGGTAGGCAAGGGTAACGTTCCGTCAACCTCTTCTGGGGCGGCTAATCCGCCAGCTTGAAGATCCGCCTGGCGTTCTCATAGGCAACCTTACGGGCCAGATCCGGCGGGAGTCCGGCGAGGATGCCGATGGTGGCTTCCGGATGCCGGGGGAATCGCTGAGGGGCTCGCGGCGCCAGATAGAACTGGTCGCTGCCGATGACGAACCGATCCGGGAATGTTCGTATCAACTCCACCCATTCGGGCAGCACCCCCCGCTGCCGTTGCACCGGGCGATTCTCGGGCCGGCTGTCGCGGCCGACCTTGAAGCTCATGTAGAGATTCGGGTGACGTCCCAGCAGGTCCCCCATCAGCTTGGCCGTCCGACGGCCGGTGTTGTCCCAGCCGACGTGGGCCCAGATGATCTTGGCGTTCCGATTGTGCGACAGCAGCCGCTCGAAGGCCGCGATGTTCGGGCGCAGGACGTTCGGGTTCGGCGGTGAGCTGAGCCCCTCGGGTAGCGGCATCTCCTCCGGGATGGCTTCCATGTGGATGTCTATCGGGACGCCGTGCCGCGCGGCGATGTCGGCGAGGAGCAGGAACAGGGGATGGTCGGGCGGAGCGGACTCGTACGGGTGCGTGGGTCCCCCCAGGGAGAAGTGCTCGGCCGTCAGCTCCCCGAAGCCCAGCGCCCCCCTGGCGAGGATTTCCAGCGCCTTCTGCTCGAACCGGGCGTGGACCTCCGGGCCCGTGGTCCCGCCACGGGCCGCCTGATGAAGCATCGGATTCAGCGAGCCGCCGCCCCCGAGGAAGGCGAAGCGGTCGGGACGCCTCTTGACGACATCGAGCAGGGGGTCCACGTCATACATCTGGGGGTGGTTCGGGGCGAAGGGCGGCGGCATGATGAACAACTTCTTGATTCCGAGCTTGTCCATCGTCTCCAGGGCGACCTGCGCGGCCCCCTCGTAGTCCGTCGAGAACTGGCCCGGCCCGCTGGGGAACTGCCCGAACAGGTGGTTGTGGGTGTCAATGATGTACGGCATCCCGGCCGGAGGAGTCCGGCCTTCCGCCGCCACCGCGGGCGACGGCACCAGCTCGGGCCCGGCGACCGCCAGCGCAATGGCAATGCAGGCTGGCCCGGACAGTCCTAGGTAAGCCACAAGACAGCGCGCCACCCTCACCACCCCACCGGCCTCTTTCACTCCTCCCTCCCAGCAGTAACCGGAAAGATCCAGGGATTCCCAACGGGCTCCGAGCGATCCTGACCCAACCCCGATCTGTCGCTTCTCCCTTGCAAGAACCCGGCGTCAGGGCTTGCAGGGCCCGAGCTCGTCTCCATGCCCCCAATGGCCATGGAAGGCATCTGCGCTGACCCACATCGTCTTCTTGGCGGGGGTCCCTGGCTTGTGGCAGATGAGTTTCCGGTCCAAGTTGTACAGGCGCACCGCGTTCTTCGTGCCCACCTTCCAGGCGAGATCCGGCGGGAGCTGCCTCAAGAGGCGGAGGCCAGAGCCGAGGAAAGGGGCGACCTGCGGCTCGGGGATTTCGGGCGGGTAGAACGAGTCCAGCCCCACCGTGAAGCGATCGGGGAAGGCCCGGATCAGATCGCGCCAGGCAGGGACGAGATCGCCATTCTCGTCGAGGACGCTGTTGGGCAGCACTCGCGGAGGGGAAAACGGAGGGACGCACCGGTTGCCGAGCCCATTCGGCCGGATCTGGATATAAGGGTTCGGGTGGTCTTCCAGAAGGCGGCGAGCCAGCTTCACTGTCCGATAGCCGGTGTTGTCCCAGCCGGCGTGCACCCAGATGATCCGGGCCTCCCGGTTGTGGGCCAGCAGGTGCTCAAGCGCTGAGATGTTCTCGGTGAGGGTCGGCGGGTTCGGATCACCCCGGCGGGCGCCGGAGCAGTCGGTGAGGTAGGCGTACGGTTGGCTGGGGTCGGTGAAGTTCTTGGGGACCGCCTCCATGTGGAGATCAATGGGAACCCGGTAGCGTGCGGCAATGTCGGCCAGAAGCAGGTACAGCTCGTGATCGGGGGGCACGTGTTCGTAGGGATGCCCCTCATGGAACGCGAAGTGCTCTGCTGCAAGCTCCCCGAAGCCGACGGCCCCGAGGCGAAGGAGATCGTGCGCCGTCTCCTCGAACTGCTTCCGGGTATCCGACGGTACCGTGCCGGGTGGGGCGTTCCGATAAGAGTAGATGATCGGGAACAGGCTCTCGCCGCCGCCCAGGAACGCGAACCGGTCGGGGTGCCTTTCGACGACGTCGGCGAGGCTCTCGGCCGGGCACAGGCTCGTGGTCGAGGTGGGCGGGTACATGATGAGCGTCTTCTGGATGGCGAACTCGTCCATGAGCGTCAGGACATTGTGGGTGACATCCGAGAGGTCACAGCCCGGTGCGGAGCTCACGGGCAGGTGGTTGTGAGTGTCAACGTACGTTAGCTCTTGACCATGACCAGGGTCAGTGTCGGCGACGCCGGTGCCACCGCCGAGGAAGGCTGCCAGCGTCAGTGCCGCCAAGAGGTACGGAAATTTGTTCGGAGAGCTGTTTGGCTTCATTTGCGCCCCTCCTTTCGCAAACGAACACGACTACGGAAGGCCGGAGGACGGGAATTCGCCGATGGGGTAACTAAGAGGTGCAGGTAAGATATCTGGCTTTCCCCCGGGTCGCCTGGGAAAGCCAGCAATATTCAAGGCGGGTGTGGCGCTGGCCGACGGGCCTATGGGCCCACATATGACGGAGGCTCTGGGGATGCCTCCGGAGACGTCTGCGGGGAACAGCCGGGTTTTTATGCCGTTTTCCTCTACAGTGTCAAGTGAAAAAGCCCACCTTCCCGCAAAGCCCCTCTTGTCCCCCGAAGGGGAACCCACGGGAATGGTGAGCTGCGCCGCTGCAGGGCCGCGTCTCTACTCTTGGCTCGCCCGCTGCCGACCGTCTGCGTTGCAGCCATTCCGGACCGGACCAAGAGCGGGTGTGCCCTTGACACTATGGGATGCCCTGCGGCATTCTCGGGGGGGTCGCGGCCGCACGAGGAACCCGGGGAGGCTCGCGGGGCGCTTGCTCCCCACGAGCGGGGGATTTCTTGGCGTGGCCCCCAACGGCAAATCTCTATCACCCTCACTCATCTACGTACTCATCACCCGAAGGGGGAAGGCCAATGATCCTCTCAAAATATAGCATGGGCATCGGTGACCGGTTCGCCCGGCAGGGCGTGGCGCAGCTCAGGGCCTTTGTCCAGGCCAA
>JACQXP010000353.1 GCA_016208645.1 Candidatus Methylomirabilota bacterium
CACCATCGTCATCCCAAGGTTCGCGACCACCCCGCCGACGTAAGCGAAGGGCAGGCGCACGATCCATCCCCCCACGATGGCGGCCGCCAGCACCACGTGGGTCTCGCCCGCGCCGCGCAGCGCCCCCGACGTGACCATGGCGAATGACAGGGGAAGCTGTAGCAGGCCCATTGCTGTGAGCAGGGGGACGCTGTACCCCAGGACGCCCGGGTCCGAGGTGAAGAGGACGACCCAGGTCCGGGGGAACAGCACGAAGCTCGCGCCGAAGGCGGTCATGATTCCCGCGGCCAGCAGGTTGGCCTGCCAGGCGCAGCGGCGCGCCCCACCGGGATCGCGCGCCCCCAGCCGCTGCCCCACCAGCGCCGTGGCCGCCTTGGCAAAGCCGAGGCCCGGGAGGAACGAGAGGGACTCGATGTTGATGCCCACCTGGTGCGCCGCGTACGCGGCCACGCCGAAGCCGATGACGATCCGGGCGAACACCAATTGCATCCCGTGGGTGATCAGCCGCTCCCCCACCGCCGGCAGACCCACCCGCAGGATCCGCCAGAACTCCTGAACGCTCCAGAACCCTCGCGCCTGACCGAAGAAGCCGCGGCGCCTCGCCTGCCAGAGGAGCCACGCCGCTCCAACGCCCTCGGAAAGGCCCGACGCCAGCGCGGCCCCCACGACCCCCAGGCGCGGAAACCCCACCAAACCGAACACCAGGGGGATCGCCACGATGACATGGAGGACGTTGACCGCGACCATGGCCCGCAGGGGTGTCCGCGTGTCGCCGACCCCCTGGAAGATGGCCGATGCCAGGTGCAGGAAGACGTAGGCTGCAAAGAGATACCAGGTGATGTGGAGATAGTCCAGGGTGAGATCCAGGAGCCGTCCACTGGCACCCATGAAGGTGGCGGCGGATCGCGACAGCAGGATGCCTGCCCCACCCAGACCCACGCTGGCCACCACGCCGATCAGCAGGCTGGTGCGCGCCGCCCAGGCCCGTCGCTTCTCGTCCGTGGCCCCGGTGTGGAAGGCCACCATGACCGTGCTGCCAACCCCCAGCCCATACACCAGGGCCATGATGAACATCAGCAGGAGCTGAGAGAGACCCACGGCGGCAAGCTCCGCCGCACCCAGGCGTCCCACCAGCAGCGCGTCCACCACGTTTACCCCGCGCTGGAGGAGGTCGCTGCCGACGATGGGAAGGGCCAGGTGCAAGACGGTCCGGCGCAGCTCGCGCTGGTCGGCCCACTGGGTCAGCTTGGATTCGGCGTGGTCGCGAAGGTTCATGCTGGGAAAGTGCTCAATTGAAAACCGACAACTGACAACGGACGATTCACAATGGAGAGCGGCTGACACAGGAAGGCCGCGCCCCGATCTCTCGGAGCGCGGCCTTGACGATTTGTATCACACCTATACTAGGACTTGCCGCCGGGGGTCTTCCCGAGCGGCGCCCCACTCATGGCCTTCTTCGCCTCGGCGATCTGGTTCTGCGCCGTCTTGCCGTCCTGGGTCTCGGCACCCACCACCTGGATGAAGGCCTCCCAGACCCGGATGGCGCCGGCGTAATCCTTCTTCACCTGCTGCAGCAGGTTCGCCTTGTCCCACAGGGCGTGCACGTAGCGTGGATTGATGGCCAGCGCCTGATTGTAGCGCGCCAGCGCCGCGTCCACCTGGCCCCGATTCAGGACCACGGTCCCCAGATGGGTGATGGCCTCGACGTTCTTTGGCTCCAGCCCCAGCGCCTGCTGGTAGAGGGACTCGGCCGCATCCAGTTGTTGCTGATCAAGCTGCACGTGGGCCAGGCCCAGCATCGCCTCCACGTCCTTCGGGTTCTGGAGGATGCGGGCCCGCCAGGGTGCAGCGGGGTCCGCTCCCTGGCTCCCCGTTCCCGAGCCGCCCACCGGGGCGGTCGCCGGTCCCATGGCGCGATACGCGATATAGCCACCGGAGATGCCGACGACCATGGCGATCGCCAGGAGCCAAATCACCCCCGTCACCGTCGGCCGGCCCACCAGAAGGCGGCGGACCTCGTTGCCAACTTCTTTCCTGGCCACCTCGACGGGCGCCTTCCGCTGCTTCTTCCCCATCACATCCCCCGAGGATCGCTTGGCGGTCTAATCATCTCATCGAAGCAGGCGGCGCTCGATGTCGAACAGCCACTCCGGCGTCAGGGAGAAGGCCAGGCGGCTCAACACCGTGAAGTAATCGCTGACCAGCAACACGCCCAGGGCGACCAGGATCAGGCCGCTCCCCCGCGTCACGACCGGGAAGAACCGCTTGAACCGGTCGAAGAACGGCACGAACCGGTGGATCGCCAGCGAGCTGACGAAGAACGGGATGGCCAGGCCCAGAGAGTACGCGGCCAGCATCATGATCCCGGTGGATGCCGTTTGGGACACCGAGGCCAGCGTCAGGATGGTTCCCAGGATCGGCCCGATGCAGGGCGTCCAGCCCGCGGCGAAGGTGATCCCCACCATCAGGGCACCCAGGTAGCCGGCCGGCCGGTCCTTCAACTCCACCCGCCAGTCGCGCATGAGGAACGGGATTCGCAGCCAGCCGCCCACGTACAGCCCCATGAGGATAACGAAGACGCCCCCGATCTTCCGGATGACACCCTGCTGCTGGAAGAGGACCTGCCCCAGAAGCGTCGCGCCGGCACCCAGGGCGATGAAGACCAGAGAGAAACCCAAGATGAACAACAGCGAGTTGATCAGGATGGCCCGCCGCGTCCGCGGGTTGGCCACCGTCCCCTGGATCTCATCGAAGGAGACTCCGGCGACGAAGGAGATGTACGACGGGAACAGCGGCAGGACGCACGGCGAGAGAAAGGACAGGAGGCCGGCGGCCATCGCAACCAACACGTTCAGATTAGCCGTTGGCATCACGCGTTTTCAATTTCGGATTTCGGATGTCGGATTTCGAATTTAAAGGCACGATCCAGAACGCGTTCTCGGTTTTCAATGCTTGCCGTCGGACAGGAGGCGGGAGAAGTACTGGCGCGAGGCGGCGCTATCCCACTCCCGCGCCCCGAAGGCCCGCCACAGGATCTTGCCGTCGCGCCCGATCAGAAAGGTGGCCGGAAGCGGCCGGATCCCGTACGTGAACGCGACCGACCCATCCTCATCCAGGAGGGCGGGGAACGTGACCTTCAGCTCCTTCAGGAAGGCCCGCACGACCATGGCGCTCTCCTTGATGTCCACCGCCAGCACCACCAGCCCCTTGTCCTTGAAGGCCCGGGACAGCCGCTCCATGGCCGGCATCTCCAGCCGGCAGGGAACGCACCACGTGGCAAAGAAATTGAGGAAGACCACCTTCCCCCGGAAGTCCCGGAGCTGCACCTGCTTCCCGTTCAGGTCCTTCAGCGTGAAATCCGGCGCCTCCACCTCCTCCTTCGGGGGTTGCAGGCCCAGGACCTGGAAGTCATGCGACGAGGCGGCGGCAGGCCGTGCCAACCCCAACGCGGCCAGGATGGCGACGGCGGCAATCCCCAGGCAGCACGAATCTCCTCGACGCGATCGTGCAGGGAAGAACATGCGCGGGCGCTCTCAAAGAACCTGACTCACCCCGACGGTCCTACGGCTTGATCTTCGCCTTCGTCAGGTCCGCCACCACGGCCAGGGCGTACCGGTCGGGAGTGAGATACTTCTGCGCCACCCGCTGGATGTCCGCCGCGGTCACGGCATTGATCAGTCCCGGGTACCGATCCACGTAATCCAGGCCCAGCCCGAAGTACTCGATGTTGGCCAGCAGGCGAACGATCTTGCTGCTGGTATCCAAGCGCAGTGGGTAGCTGCCGGTGAGATAGGCCTTGGCATCCTTGAGCTCATCGTCGCCCACCGGCTGCTCGCGGATCCGACGGATCTCGGCCAGAACGGCCTCGACGGCATCCTGGGCCACCTCGTTCTTCGTCTGCAACGACACGTTGAAGGTCCCGGCGTACTTGTCCGGGATGAAAGCGCTCCCAACGTCGTAGGCCCAGCCCTTCTCCTCGCGGATTGTGGCCGTGAGGCGCGAGGTGATCCCGCCGCCGCCGAGGATATAGTTCATCACCTGGATGGCATAGTAGTCCGGATTATCCCGGGTCACCCCCAGGTGGCCAAGGTTAATGTTGGCCTGGGTCACGTCGCGTTGGATTGTGCGCACAACCGGTCGGGCCAGCGGGGCGGGGGGCGGGGGCGGGGGAACGTTCGGCCCGCCGGGCTTCCATCCGCCGAGGCGGACCTCCAGTCGCCGCGTGAGGTCCGGAAGGCTCACGTCCCCCACCACGGCCATGATCGTCCTGTTGGGGCGGTAGTAGGCCTCGTGGAATTTCACCAGGTCATCCCGGACGATGGTCGGGACCGATGCCTCGATCCCCTCCACCGGACGCCCGTACGGGTGCGAACCGAACACCAGCGCGGCGAACGCCTCGGCCGAGACCTCGCCGGGATCCTCCTGCTTGCGCTTGATCCCGGCCAGCACCTCCTGCACCTTCCGCTGAATTTCCTCGGGCGCGAACGTCGGGTTGAGCAGGATATCCGCCAGCAGGTCCAGGCCCAGGTCCAGGTCCCTGCTGAGCACGGAGAGCGTGACCGTGGTCACGTCCTGGCCGGCCTCCACGCTGAGGGAGCCGCCCACGAATTCGATGGCCTCGCTCACCTGGGTGGCGGTGCGCGTTGTGGTCCCCTGGGTCAAAAGCTCCGCCGTCAGGTTGGCCAGGCCCGCCCTGTCCGGGGGATCCGAGATGGCGCCGGCCTGGATCAGCATCGTCGCCGTGACGATGGGCACGCTTCGCCGTTCCGAGACCAGCAGGACCATGCCACTGGGCAGGACCTGGCGCTGGCCGAGGGCGGCGGCCCAGGCAACGGGGGACGGAGGACCGAGGACCGGAGACAGGAGACCGAGGAGGGGGGTCAAGAACAGGACCGCCCACAGGCGCGCGGAGCCGCGAGTCACGCCCCGGGTCCTCATGGCTTGCTGCCTCCTGGTTGTCCGGAGCCCGCCGGGGCGGCCGCCTTGGTGGGGATCAGGATCGCCACTGTGCGGTTGTCCGGCGTGAGATACTGCTTCGCCACGCGCTGCACGTCCGCGGCGGTCACCTTGCGGATGCCATCCGGATACCCTGCCAGCAATCGCCAGCTCGCCACCGACTCCCAGGCGCCCAGCAGGTTGGCCAGCCGGTGCACGGAATCCTGGGCGAAGATGAACTCGGATTCGATCTGGTTCTTGGCCTTCTGCAGCTCGCGGTCGGTGACCGGCTCGCGCTGGACCCGCTCGATCTCGGCGAAGATGGCCTGCGCGACCTCTTCCGCCGTCTTGCCGGGGAGCGGACCGCCGCTCAGGCCGAACAGATAGGGGTCCACGTGCACGCCGGAGTAATCAGCCGAGGCGTAGGACGCCAGCCGTTTTTCGTACACCACCTGCTGGTGCAGGCGGGCGCTCTGACCGCCGCCCAGGACGTAGGCCAGGACATCCAGCGCGAAGCTGTCGGGGTGGGTGAGGTTGGGGACGTGATACACCGCGAACAGGAGGGGCAGCTCCGCATCCTTCTTCACGTAGACGCGGCGTTCCCCGCGCTGGGGTGGCTCCAGCGTGATGACCCTGGGCAGAGGGGCGGGCCCCCGCGGGATCTTGCCGAAGAGCGCCTGGATCTTGGGGAGGAGGTCATCCTTCTTGATGTCGCCGGCCACGATCAAGGTCGCGTTGTTCGGCGCGTAATAGGTCCGGAAGTACCGCACGAGGTCGTCGCGCGTGTACCCCTCGATATCACTGGGCCAACCGATGACCGGCCAGCGGTACGGGTGCGCCAGGAACGCCGTCGCCCGCATCGCCTCGCCCAGGACGTTGGCCGGCTGGTCCTCGATCCGCAGCCGCCTCTCCTCGATGACCACCTGGCGCTCCGGCAAAAACTCCTTCTCGTCCAGCAGGAGGTGGGCCATCCGGTCCGCCTCCAGCTCCAGGCCCAGCAGCACGCGGTCCGCGGCGAAGTCCTCGTAGTAGGCGGTGTAGTCGGAGGTCGTGTGGGCGTTGTCCTGGCCGCCGTTGCGCTGCACGATGAGGGAGAACTGCTTGGGGCCGATGCTGGGCGTCCCCTTGAACATCATGTGCTCGAGCATGTGGGAGATGCCCGTCTTGCCGATCTGCTCGTTCCGCGAGCCCACCTTGTACCAGACATGGATGGTCACCACGGGGGCCTTCGGCTCTTCCACCAGCAGGACCTTGAGGCCGTTTCCCAGGGTCGTCTCGAACACCCGGTCCGCGAGACTCGCGGCGAGCGAGGGCACCGCAGACATGATGAACAGGCCGACTGCCACGGTGACAGCACAAAGGAGAAAGCCTCGCCGCTCGTGGCCACCCACGGCGAGCCGTGGGTACCCGGCTCTTGGCTCATAACTCATGGCAGGCCTCGTGACTCTCTCGACCGTTCATCATTCATCATTCCCCATTCGAGGTTCCGCGTTCTGCCAGGTCCCCGGCTCGCGGCTCTCGGCTCTCGGCTCTCCGCTCTCACTTGCCTTTCATCGCGATGTACCGCGTGATATCGCCGCGCCGCACCAGGAACATGAGGCTGCTGCCTCCGGAGCGCTGCCGCATGACGGACTCGAATGCGTCCCGCGTCTTCACGGACTTCCGATTCACCTCGAGGATCACGTCCCCCTGGCGAATACCGGCCTCCTCGGAAGCACTGCCCGGCGCCACCCGGGTCACGGCGACTCCCTGGCCCTCTGGCACTCCCAGGCCCTTCGCCAGCTCGGGGGTCAGATCCTGGACCGTGAGGCCGAACCCCGGATCCTGTGGGCGGACCTGGGCCAGGCGTTCCTCGCGTAACTCGCCCACGCGGAGGTGGAGCGTCCGGGATTTCCCGTCACGCAGGATGTCCAGCTCCACCTCGGCGCCCACGGGGGTCTCCGCCACGAACCGCGGCAGGTCCCGGACCTCCGTCACCGACTTCCCCCGGAACCGAAGGATCACGTCCCCGCGCCGGATCCCCACCTTCTCCGCCGGCGAGTCCACCATCACCTCCGACACCAGGGCGCCCTGGGATTCCCGGAGCCCCAGGGCGTCCGCGGCCGGCGGGGTCACCTGCTGGATCACGACGCCCAGCCACCCGCGGGTGACCTTGCCCTGGGCCTTGAGCTGGAGCAGGACGGTCTTGGCCATGTTGCTGGGGATGGCGAACCCGAACCGGCTCCGGGGGATGATGGCCGTATTGATCCCGACGACCTCGCCCCTCGTATTGAACAGCGGGCCCCCGGAGTTGCCCGGGTTGATGGCGGCGTCCGTCTGGATGAAATCGTCGTACGGCCCCGATCCCAGCACCCGCCCCTTGCCGCGCACGATCCCGGCCGTCACCGAGTGATCGAAGCCGAAGGGGTTGCCGATGGCCAGGACCCAGTCCCCCACCTCCAGCTTGTCCGAGTCTCCGATGGTGGCGACAGGCAGGGGGGCATCCGCGCGGATCTTGATGAGGGCCAGGTCCGTCTTGGAATCCGTGCCGACCACCTCGGCCCGGTACTGCTGGCCTGAGGACAGACGGACCTGGATCGCCTCGGTGCCGTCGACGACGTGATCGTTGGTGACGATGTAGCCGTCCGGGTGGATGATGACGCCGGAGCCCGTGTTGCGCTGGTTGAAATCCCGCTCGCGCCCCCCGAAGAACTTGTCGAAGAAGTCGCGAGGCTCGCCCTTCTCGGAGCTTGGGTTCTCCACGTCGGGATGGTCCTTGGGCAGCCGGACCCTCTTGGTGGTGTTGATATTGACCACGGTACCCTTGAGGCGCCTGACCAGGCTGGCGAAGGAATCCGGGCGGCCAGGGAGGGGCACGTCAGCCTGGGGGGCGGACGGTCGTTGGGGCTCACTCCAGAAGCGCTGGACGGTGGGCGGCCGCGTCAGGCCGAACGCCACGGCGAGGAGCACGCCCGCCGCCAGCGAGATCACGGCTACCAGGAGCACGGTGGAAAGGGAAACCCCGCGCCCCCGGAAGGAGGGATCACTCATTCGACTCCTCATTCTCCGAGATTCGTCCTGTGTGGTTCCGGTGACGCCGGGTCATGGCAGGGTGGCCTGGACCGTGTCGCCCACGCGGATCCGCTTCCGGTCCGTAAAGCCGGCCGGCACCTCCAGGACCAGGTCGGCCATGGCCGTGTAGATCCGTTCCGGGCGGGTTGGGGTGAGCGGAGGCGCATGTTTTTCGATCTTGACGATCCGCCCGTCCCGGATCCAGACGAGGTCCAGGGGGAAGCGCATGTCTTTCATCCAGATGCTCACCGGCTGGGAACGGTCGTAGACGAAGAGCATCCCGTGGCCCGGCTTGAGGCCGGGCCGCCCGCTCAATCCCCGGATATGTTCTTCAGGCTTGCGGGCGAGCTCCACCGTCAGGTTCACCCGCCCGGCGATGACCAGCGGGGCCGTGGGGAGAGGTGGGTTGACCTCCACCCCGCCCACAGGCGGGGCCGGCGCGGCCAGGGCGACGATCATCAAAAATGCCAGCCAGATCCCCGCGCGGCCCATCATCAACTCTCCGGCAACTCGCCCAACTTGACGACGACGGACACCGGCTTGCCGTCGCGCAGGACGTCCACCCGGATGTCGTCCCCCGCCTTCTTCTGCTCGTCGAGGAAGGCGGTGAGGTCGTCCACGCCGGCGATCTTCTGCCCGTCCAGTGCCACGATGATGTCGCCCCCCACGGTCAGCATGAAGTTACCGACGCGCGCGCGCCGCTGCGAGGCCCGCAGCCCCGCACGCGCCGCGGGGCGGCTGGGCGCCACCTGGGCGATCATCACGCCCTCCTTCACTGTCAGGCTCAGGGTGCGGGCCAGGCCGGGCGTGATGTCCAGCCCGCTGATGCCCAGCCAGGGGTGGCTGGCCCGGCCTCGGGCGATGAGTTCCGGCAGGAGCTTCTTCGCCGTGTTCACCGGGATGGCAAAGCCGATGCCCACCGAGCCGCCGCTGGGCGTGAAGATGGCCGTGTTGATCCCGATGACCTCCCCGCGGGAATTCAGGAGCGGTCCGCCGGAGTTCCCCGGATTGATCGCCGCGTCGGTCTGGATCACGTTGCGGATCTGCCGGCCCGTATCCGCCTTCAGGCTGCGGCCC
>JACQXP010000354.1 GCA_016208645.1 Candidatus Methylomirabilota bacterium
AGCTGCTTTCTTCAATACGATGGTGAGGACGTCGGGAGATAGTCGACCGAGGTTTGGCTAGAACTGAACCACTGTACGAATGTACGAGAGTACGAATGTACGCTCGGCACATTCGTGCTCCCGGACGCTGCTATGCGCTTCAGTCTCAGTTCATTTCGCTCGCGTTATTAGCGTACATTCGTACCGTCGTACCTTCGTACGCCTCTCGCTTCAGCGGAAAGGAGACACCATTGAAAGTCCTCATCACGGGTGGGGCAGGCTTCCTGGGATCGCACCTGACCGACGCGCTTCTGGCGCGGGGGGATGATGTGACCATCCTGGACGTGGTCAGCGACCTGAAGGTGCGCCACAACCTGGGCAACCCGCGCTTCCACTACGTTCGGGATTCGGTGTTGCATCCCGACATCCTGGAGAGCCTGATCCTGAAGTGTGATCTGATCTACCACCTGGCGGCCGTGGTGGGCGTGGAGCACTACGTGGGCGATCCCTACGAGGTGCTCAACGTGAACATCAACGGAACCCAGGCGGTGCTCCGGCTGGCCTACAAGCATAACAAGAAGGTGGTCTTCAGCTCGACCTCGGAGGTGTACGGTCGGAACCCCAAGGTCCCCTTCGCCGAGGACGACGAGCGGGTGCTGGGGTCCACCCGGATCGACCGCTGGTGCTATTCCACCTCCAAGGCGGCGGCCGAGCATTTCTGTTTTGCCTATCACCGGCTGGGACTCCCCGTGGTCGTCCTGCGCTATTTCAACGTGTACGGGCCCCGCCTGGACAAGATTGACGTGGGCCGGGTCATCACCATCTTCATGGGGCAGGTGCTGCGAGGGGAACCGGTGACGGTGATCGGGGACGGCATGCAGACCCGCTGTTTCACCTACATTGACGACGCCATCCAGGCCACCGTCGAAGCGGGCCTGAACGAACGCGCCGTGGGCGAGATCTTCAACGTGGGAAGCGACGTCGAGACCAGCGTCCTGGAGCTGGCCGAGACGATGATCCGGATCGCCGGCTCCCGGTCCACGGTCGTCTTCGTGCCCCAGGAGTCGGTGTACGGCGACAGCTACGAGGACGTGCCGCGCCGGGTTCCCCGCGTCCGGCGGATGCACGAGATCCTCAACGTCCGGGCCGAGACCCCCCTGGAGAAAGGGCTCCGGCAGACCATCGAGTGGTTCAAGGCAGGAAACGGGCGATAAGGCCAAGAGCGTACGAGTGTACGAATGTACGAGTGTACGCTAAGGCGTGTTTCCGGTCCTGGTCCATTCGTACCTTCGCCCGCTCTCCGCCTTTGGGGGTACCTTCGTACCCTCGTACGTTCGCACGCCTTCCGCCTTCCTGTCCTTTCGTCCCCTCGCCCGCTCTTTGCCTTCGGCGTACATTCGTACACTCGTACGTTCGTCCGCCTTTAATCAGGGCAGCCATTCCGTTCACGCGACAAGCATGCTTCTCGGCCTCAAGGTTGACGTCTGCACCTACGACGGCCTGCGGGTCGGGGTGCCGAACCTCCTGCGTCTCTTCGACCGGCATGGGGTCCGGGGCAGCTTCTGCGTCGCCCTGGGTCCGGATACGACCGGGCGTGCCATCCTGCGCGCCCTCCGGCCGGGATTCCTGGCCAAGATGCGGCGGACGTCCGCCCTCCGCACCTATGGCCTTCGGACGATCCTCTCCGGGACGCTCCTGCCGTCACGGCACATGGGCCGCCGCCTGGCACCCCTCCTCCGGCAGGTGGTCGCCGCGGGGCACGAGCTGGCCATTCACGGGTACGATCACCGGCGCTGGCAGGACCGTGTCCATCGGATGGAAGACAGGGCGGTACGCGAGGAGATCGGCCGCGCCGTGGCGGTCTACCGGGAGGTGGCGGGCCGTGATCCCCGCGGATTCGGGGCGCCGGGCTGGCAGGTGAGCGCGGCCAGCCTGCGCATCCTGGACGAGGTCGGCTTCGTCTACGCCAGCGACACCCGGGGCAAAGGGCCCTTCTTTCCCCGCGTGGATGGGCGGGCGCTGCGGACCCTGCAACTGCCCACGACGTTTCCGACGCTGGACGAAATCCTGGGACTGGACGGCATGCGCGGTGCGGACTTCGTGGGGCTGGTGCGAAGGGAGCTGGAGGGGCCGGCCTGGGGCGTCCTCACGCTCCATGCGGAGATGGAAGGGGTGGGCTTTCAGGCCGTGGCGGATCGGCTGCTCACGGTGATGGGCGAGGCTGGCGCGACGTGCCTCCCCCTGGAAATGCTCTCGGCACGGGTTCGGGCGGAGGGAGAGGAGAAGATTCCGGTGGCCGATGTCGTCTCCCGGCCCCTCCGCGGCCGGGCAGGAACCGTGGCCATGCCGGCCGGCCTCGAGATCGCTTAGTTCACGGGTCCAGTGTGCCTCGGTGTCGAATGAACAACGGCGTACGAGAGTACGAAGGTACGAATGTACACGGAAGGCGAAGGGCGTACGAGAGTACACACGTACGAATGTACCCGTACAGGATCGGAACGCCTCTCCGAGAATCTTCCCGTACATTCGTACCCTCGTACCTTCGTACGCCTTTCTTCTTCAGGGACCAGTCCGGTTCGAGAACAGCCAGTTCTTCCCGCTCCGGCCGAGGACCACGGTCGGCGGTCCGAGGGCCTGCAGCTTGGCGATGCGGCTCGGAGAGTC
>JACQXP010000355.1 GCA_016208645.1 Candidatus Methylomirabilota bacterium
ATGCCTACGCCATCGCCATTGGATTGTGCGATGGGCTGGTGAAAACCGGGCGGTGGGAGGCCACGTACCACACCAAGGCCGCCCTCTTCGTGCAGGCGATCGCGGAGATCGGGATCCTGGTGCGGAGGGTACGGGGCGCTGCCGCCACCGTGGCCGGTCTTCCCGCCGTGGGAGATCTCTTCGTCACCGGCATGGCCGGGCGCAATCGCACCTTCGGCGAGATGCGGGGATCCGGCAAGGCGACCGACCAGGTGGTGGCCGAGCTCACCGCCCGGGACGAGCTGACCGAGGGCTACGCTGCCATCCGAATGGGCCATGCCTTCGCCCGCCAGCGGCGGATCCGCGGACTCCCTCTGCTGGAGGCGCTCTACCGGATCGTCTATCGGCACATGGATGTGGAGCGGGAGCTGCGCCGGGCAGTCTTCGGCGATCGCAGGCAGGTGCGGGCATGAATCCCGTTCACGTCCGGGCCATCCTCTTCGACTTCGACGGCGTGCTGGTGGACAGCGAGCCCATCCGGTTCACGGCCGGCGCCCAAGCCCTGGAGGAGATCGGCGAGGCCCTGACCTGGGAGCGCTTCATGCGGCTCTGGCTCGGGCGGACCGATGATGCCGGCCTGCGCGACCTCCTGGGCGATCGCTACGAGGCCGAGGGAATGCGGGTCGCGGCCCGGCGGAACGCGCTCTACGAGGAGCGGTTGGACGAGGTCCCGGCCTGCGAGGATAGCCTGCGTCTCATCCGGCGTCTCCCCGACGGGATCCGGCTGGGGGTGGCCACCGGATCGCGGCAGAAAGAGGTGGGGCACATCCTGGGACACCTCGGGCTGTCGCGGCACTTCGAGGTCATCGTCACGGCCGAGGATTATGCGCGCGCCACGCCGGCGCCGGATCCGTTCATCGCCGCGGCCCGCCGTCTGGGGGTGCCGCCTGCCTCCTGCCTGGTCCTGGAGGACAGTGCGGCCGGCGTGGCGGCGGCCCACGCGGCCGGGATGCCTGTCGTGGCGGTGGATCGCGGGCGGGGGGCGGTCGGACTGGACACGGCCACCTGGACGGTGAGGAACCTTGACGAAGTCGAGTTGGCCCCCACCGGAGAAATCGTCGTGCAAGGCACGGGCACCGGGTAGGCGGCGTGCGACCAGGACTGCGATCCGTGCTCGCCGCGATCGTCCTCCTGGGGCCTCGCGGCTCCTGGCGTGGCCTTGGCGGCCGCGTATCGCGACGAGCTGACCTTCCTGGGGCGGACGACCTTTCTCCTCCGGGAGTATGCCCTGGTCGTTCCCCTGGACGTGAAACGGCAGCCCCTCCCCGGCGGGGTCTTCCTCGAGATCAAGGCCTGGGGGGCCTGGAACGGAGGTGTTCATGAACAACGCTATCGGCCGGGTGACCAGCATCCTGTCCATCCCATATGGCTACACCGTGTCCCTGTGGTCGGCCGGGGCCCTGACGGTCGTCCGTCTGGGGCCCCCATCCGTCCTCGACGTGTTGCTCTTCGTGCTCGGAGCGGTGACGGCCTTCGTCGCCCTGGCTGGCGTGGGACACGACCACCTGGATGCGGAGGTGCCCATGCGTGTCCCGTGGCTGGTCGTCGTGAATCTGTTCCCGATCGTGGCGGCCCTCGTCGTCGTCGCCTTTCCTGCCCGGGTGCTGGGGAGGGCGGTCGGCTACTTTGCAGACAGTTTTCTGGCGACGGCAACCTACATCCTGAGCCTGGCGGGCCTGATTCGAGGCGCGCGGGCCTGGCGAGAGCGGGTAGCGGCCCGGCCCGTGGGATGGGAGTGAAGAGGGACACGACGGCGCATGGCCTGACGGGCGCGCGGCGATCCATCCGCCCGTTCCTGCTCCAGACCATCCTGGCCATCGGGCACATCAATCACACCAGGCTGCCGCAGCCCCAGGAGAAGCCGGACTTTCGGCCGAAGATCTATCGGAACCGGTACGGGAGCGCGTATCCCTTGGCCCGCGCCGGCGCGAATCCTGCCTGACAACTCCCCGCCCGCTGTGCTAGGGTATCTGGCGTGCATCGCCCACCACCGGTCCTGGAACCATCTGCTGGCTACGAGGGAGATTCGGAATGGCGCACCAGGAGGAATTGGATCAGCTCTGCATCAACACGATCCGGATGCTGGCGGCCGACGCTGTCCAGAAGGCGAAGTCGGGCCATCCAGGGATGCCCATGGGGGCGGCGGCCATGGCCTACGTGCTGTGGACCCGCTTCCTGAAGCACAATCCCGTGAACCCCAGGTGGCCGGATCGGGATCGCTTCGTGTTGTCCGCGGGACACGGCTGCATGCTGCAGTACGCGCTGCTGCACCTGACCGGCTACGGTTTGAGCCTGGAGGACATCCGGAGCTTCCGCCAGTGGGAGAGCAAGACCCCCGGCCACCCCGAATACGGTCACACTCCCGGCGTGGAGACCAGCACGGGCCCGCTGGGACAGGGGGTAGGGAACGGGGTCGGGATGGCCATCGCCGAGTGTTGGCTGGCCGCGCAGTTCAACCGGCCGGGGCACACCATCGTGGATCATTACACCTACGCCATCGTGAGCGACGGGGATCTGATGGAGGGCGTGGCGTCCGAGGGGGCATCGCTGGCCGGACACCTGAAGCTCGGCAAGCTGATCTACCTGTACGACGACAACCGTATCTCCATCGAGGGGAGCACGGAGCTGGCGTTCACAGAGGACGTCGGCCGCCGATTCGAGGCCTACGGATGGCACGTGCAGCGGCTGGCCGACGGCAACGACCTGGCCGCGGTGGAAGCGGCCATCCGCGCGGCCCGGGCCGAGACGTTCCGCCCCTCCCTCATCCTCGCCCGGACGCACATCGGGTACGGCAGCCCGAACAAGCAGGATTCCCACAAGGCCCACGGGGAGCCGCTGGGCGAGGACGAGGTGAAGCTCACCAAGCAGAAGCTCGGGTGGCCCTCGGAGCCGGCGTTTCTCATCCCGGAGGAGGTACGGCAGGAATTCCGCACGGCCCTGGATCGGGGCCGGGCGTGGGAGGCGGAGTGGCGCCAGCGCATGCGTGCCTACGCTGCCGCGTTTCCCCAGGAGGCGGCGCGCTGGGACCAGCTCATGGATGGAAAGCTTCCGGATGGCTGGGACACCGGCCTCCCCACATTTGCGCCGGGCGATCCGGCCATGGCGACGCGGGCGGCCTCGGGCAAGGTCCTGCAGATCCTCTTCTCCCGGATACCGAATTTGATGGGCGGATCGGCCGACCTG
>JACQXP010000323.1 GCA_016208645.1 Candidatus Methylomirabilota bacterium
AGCATCGCGGCATCTCGATCTTTCTCATCCCCATGGACGCCCCCGGCATCACGGTCCGTCCATTGTGGACCATCCAGAACGACCCGAGAGCCCCGCTGGGAACGACGTATGGCACGTCGCGGACCAACGAGACCTTCTTCGACGACGTGCGGGTGCACAAGTCGACGTTGCTGGGCAAGGAGAACGAGGGGTGGGGCGTCGGGTCCATGGGGCTGAACCTCGACCGGGTCGGCGCCGCGCGGTACCTCATCTCCGTGCGCCGGGACGAGGACATCATCAACTGGGTCAAGGCGAACAGGTTCGACGGCTACTCCCCGGCGGACGACCCGGCGCTCAGGGACAAGATCGCGGAGCTCTGGATCGAGGCCCAGGTGTGCCGGCTCATGACCATGCGGAGCATGTCCATCGTCGAGCACGGCGGCAACTTCACCTACGAGGGCTCGGCGGCGAAGGTGTGGGCGCCCGAGCACGGGGTCAGGACGTCGGAGGCCATCACCCAGATGCTCGGCCCCTACGGCCAGCTGTTGAACGGCTCGCCGCGGGCGATCGAGAACGGCATTTTTGCCCACAACCTGATGGGCGCCTTTCAGTCCGGGATCAACCACGGCAGCGTCCAGGTCATGCGGGACCAGGTCGCGCGACGTGGCCTCGGTCTACCGCGCGGGTAACCGCTCCTCGAGCGGCCGTACGAGAGGGGATGGCCGATGGACGTCCTGCTGAACGAAGAAGAGAAGATGGTGCGCAACATCGCCCGTGAGTTCCTGGAGGCGGAGTGCCCGACGAGCCTGGTGCGCGAGATGGAGACTGACGCCAAGGGGTATCCGCCCGCGTTGTGGCGGAAGGCGGCCGAGCTCGGTTGGCTGGGGATGGCCCTGCCCGAGAAGTACGGCGGCCAGGATCTGCCTCTGGTGTACCTGGGCCTGATCCTCGAGGAAGTGGGACGCGCGGTCGCTCCGCTCCCACTCCATAGCACGGTGGTGGCGGCGCTGACGATCGCCGGGGATGGCACCGACGCGCAGCGCGAGGCGCTTCTCCCGGCCGTGGTCCGCGGGGACGAGGTGCTCACGTGGGCGCTCACGGAGCAGGACCCACGCTTCCTCCCCGAGACGATCCAGACGCGGGCCGTCGCCAGGGGGGATCACTTCGTCATCAACGGGACCAAGCTCTTCGTGGACAACTTCGTCGCCGCCGACCGGTGCCTGGTCGCGTGCCGGACCGCGCCGGCCTCCCCGGGCAACGCGGGCCTCTCCCTCTTCCTGGTGGACACCCGGAGCCCCGGCCTCTCCCACATCCCGCTCGTCACTCTCGCGAAAGACAAGCAGAGCGAGGTGGTGTTCGAGAACGTCCGCGTGGCCGCCGGCATCATGCTGCTCGGCGAGGGCCGCGGTTTTGAAATTGCGCAGGGCCGTTTGAG
>JACQXP010000324.1 GCA_016208645.1 Candidatus Methylomirabilota bacterium
GCCGGCAGCGTGATGATCATGGACACCTTGCCGTGGGCGAGCTGGGTCCGGACCTCCTGCGCCCCCTGTTCGATCACGCCGGGCGGGACTACCTTGTGCTTGGTGAACAACTCGGCGTAGTACTTGAAGCCCTCCAGGGCCTGCGGGGTGTCCAGAGCCGAGCGCTTGCCGTCCGGCGTGAGGTAGTCACCGCCGGCTCCCCACAGCCAGGGGTTGAAGCGCATGAACAGCCCTTCCTGCCGCGCCCCGATGACCCCCACGCCCCAGCGGTCGCCCTTGGTCAGCTTCTTGGCGTAGTCCAGGAACTGATACCAGGTGGCGGGCGGCTTGTTCGGGTCCAGGCCCGCCTCCTTGAAGTGGACGGTGTTGTACATCAGGACCAGCGGGTTCAGGTCATCGGGCAGGCAGTAGAGCTTCCCCTTGTACTTGCACATCTCCACGGCCGACTGGTCGAACTGGGCCAGGTACTTGGCGCCCCCCTCCTTCTCGACGAAGGGGGTCAGGTCCATCAGGTAGCCCCGGTCGGCCAGGTGCCGGATGGACCGGTAGCTGAAGTGGGCGATGTCCGCCGCCGCCTTGGCCTGGGACTGAGTGATGAAGACGGACTCCTTGTCGGCGTACCGACTGTCGTCCCGCACCACCTCGATCCCGGGATTCGCCTGGTTGAAGGTCTTCTGGAACTCCTCCAGGGACTTGACCCAGGGCGTCTCGCCCCAGTGCCAGGTCTGGAACCGGATCTTGACCTGGGCCACGGCCGGGCCTGCCGCGAGGCCCAGGAGGCCGACGGCGAAGCCCGCCATCGCCAGGGTCCGCCACAGGTTCACGTGTCGCCTCATGATGCACCTCCCGTTCTCCCGCGCTCTCTCCAGTTCACCACGCGTGCTGCCGCCATCGAATCCGTTCTTCGCATCACCTCCTTCGGTTGTCTTGCACTGGACCGTCTCGCGGAATAAACGGTCACCGCGCCGCCGCCCAGGGGGCGCGGGTCAGGACCTCGGGGTTGGCCACGGCCGACGGGATCCCCCCCTCCAGCCCCAGGCGGACAGCCGTGGCGACTTTGCGCTTCAGCTCCACGATGGAGCCCTCGGAGTACCAGGCGGCGTGGGGGGTGAGGATGAGGTTGTCCAGCGTGGCCAGGGGATGGTCGGCCGGCATCGGCTCGACCTCCTGGACATCCAGCGCGGCCCCGGCGATCCGACGTTCGTAGAGGACCTGGACTAGGGCCCCGGTGTCCACGACGCCGCCGCGGGCGGTGTTCACGAGGAATGCCGAGCGCTTCATCTTCCGGAGGGCGGCCGCGCCGATCAGGTGGCGGGTCTCGGCCGTCAGCGGGCAGTGGACGGAGACGATGTCGGACGCCGCCAGCAATTCATCCAGGGAGACGCGCCGGATCCAGTCCGGCCAGTCCTTCCGGTAGGGGTCCGTGGCCAGGATCGTGAGGCCGAAGGGGCGGAGCTTCCCGGCCAGCATGAAGCCGATCCGCCCCAGACCGACGATCCCCAGGGTTTGCCCGGCCAGCCGCATGATCGGCGCGGCCGCGCGGAACTGCCAGGTCCCGGCCCGCACCTCGCGGTCCAGGGGGCGGACGCCCCGGTGGAGTGCCAGGATCAGGGCGGCCGCGTGATTGCTCACCTCGTCGGTGCAGTAGTCCGGCACGAAGGCCACGATGATCCCGCACTCCGTGGCCGCCGCCAGGTCCACGGTGTCCACGCCCACGCCGTAGCGACAGATGACCTTGCACCGGCGGAGCGCCTTGAGGACGCGCCGGGTGAACGCCCCGTACTGGGTGATGATCCCATCGGCGTCGAGACAGAAGCCCAGCAACCCCTCCTCGTCGTTCCGCTGGTGCAGTTCGATCTTGGCGACATCCCGCAGGACGTCCTCTTCCGGGGCGATGGTGCCGTGGTTGCAGTCGGTGATGACGACGCGGGCGAGTCCGCTGGCCGGCATGGAGCCTCCTGTATCCCCCCTCAGAGGACAACATAGGTGAACGTTCCAACGTTCAACCTTCAAACATTCCTGTGTCCCCCCTCGGCGGGAACATAGACCGGGTCCGACCGGGCCGTCAAGGGGGGCCGGGAAAAAGGTAGGGGCGACGGAACGGCCGTGCTTGTCTCGCCGGGGGACGCGGGGTATAGTGGCGACGGAGAGGGGAATACGCCCATGCGCCATCTCATCATCGGCACGGCCGGCCACAAGGCCCTCACCGGCATTGATACGGACCGCCTGAAAGAGGAGAAGGAACGGGGGATCTCCATCGAGCTGGGCTTCGCCTTCCTCAGGCTGCCCGACGGGGTCCAGGCGGGGATCGTGGACGTGCCGGGCCACGAGCGGTTCGTGAAGACCATGCTGGCCGGGGTGGGCGGCATTGACCTGGTGATCCTGGTGATCGCCGCCGACGAGGGCGTGATGCCCCAGACGCGGGAGCACCTGCACATCTGCGCGCTCCTCCAGGTGAAGCGGGGCCTGGTGGCCCTGACCAAGTCCGATCTGGTGGAGGCCGAATGGCTGGCGATGGTCCGGGCGGACATCGTCGAGACGCTGAAGGGGACGTTCCTGGACGGCTGCCCCGTGGTCCCGTGCTCTGCCACGACGGGCCAGGGGCTGCCGGAGCTGCTCCAGGCGATCCAGGACCAGGCGGCGGCGGCCGAGCCCAAGCGCACCGAGGGGACGGTCCGCCTGCCGGTTGACCGGGTCTTCACCATCAAGGGGTTCGGGACCGTGATCACGGGGACGCTGTGGTCGGGGACCCTCGCGGTGGGGGACGAGGTGGCCATCCTGCCCGCGGACCTCCGGTCTCGCGTGCGGCGCCTGCAGGTCCACGGCCAGACGGTGGAGCGTGCCGTGGCCGGCCAGCGGACGGCCGTGAACCTGCCCGGGCTGGAGGTCTCGCAGATCGAGCGGGGGGACGTGCTGTGCCTGCCCGGGACGCTCCACTCGTCGGAGACCTTCGATGCGACGCTGTCCCTGCTGCCGGACGCGCCGCGGCCGCTGGTGAACCGGGCGCGCATCCGCTTCCACCTGGGGACCAGCGAGCGGCTGGCGCGCGTGGTCCTGCTGGATCGCGAGGAATTACAGCCGGGCGAGCAGGCCTACGTCCACCTGCGCCTGGAGACGCCCTCGGCGGCGCTGCCCGCGGACCGGTACGTCATCCGGAGCTATTCCCCGGCCGTGACCATCGGCGGGGGAAGCATCCTGGATCCGAATCCGCCGCGGGAGCGGCGCCCCCGGGCGAAGATGATCGAGCACCTGCGCATCCTGGAGCAGGGCAGCCCCACGGACCGCCTCGAGCGTCTGCTCTTGGCCGCCGGGTTCACCCCCGCGACCGGCGACGAGCTGCGCAGGCGAAGCGACCTGGACCCGGCCGCGGTGGCCGACAGCCTGCGAGCGCTCACGGAGAAGGGCGCCGCCGTCCTCGTGGGGCCCAAGGGCGAGGCGGGCGTCCTGCATGCAGAGCGGCTGGCCCAGCTCGAGAAAGAGGTGCTGGCGCGCCTGGCGGAGTTCCATGCCAAGGAGCCGCTGAAGGACGGTCTGGCCAAGGAAGAGCTGCGCAGCAAGCTGCCGGCGCAACTGACGCCGGCGACCTTCGGCTGGATGCTGGCGCGCCTGACGGAGGCGGGGGTGATCGCCGTCGAGCGAGACAAGGTCCGCCTGGCGGCGCATCGCCCGACCCTGTCAGCCGCCGAGGAGGAGTTAAAGGCGAAGATCGAGACGGCGTACCGCGCGGCCGCCTTCCAGCCGGCCACCCCCGAGGGGGTGTTTGCCGGCCTCCGGGCCGAGCGGAAACTGACCCAGGCGGTCTTCCGCCGGATGGTTGACGACGGGATCCTGGTCAAGGTCAAGGAGGATATCTTCCTCCACCGGGAGCATTACCAGCAGTTGCGCGAGCGGGTGCTGGCCCACTTTCAGGCCCAGTCGAGCATCAACGTGGGCACGATGAAGGACCTCTTCGGCGTCTCGCGGAAATACGCCATCCCGTTCCTGGAGCACCTGGATGATGTCCGGATCACCCGGCGGCAGGGGGATGAGCGGGTGCCGTACAACTAGCAAGGGCGTGCCAGCCCGGGCGCACCGGGGCAGAGGGTCAGAGATGCTGGAAGCTTTCAGGCGTCATCCGGTGATGTGGACGCTGGCGGTGGGCGCCGCTGTCGTCTTCATCCTGGGTATGTTCTTCACCGGGGCGGGTCAGTCCGAGATGGCCCAGCTCCTCCACCGGCCCTTCGCACCGGTCCGCTGGGTGCTCGAACCCTGGCAATCGTCCGTCAAGCCGATCCTGAAGGTATTCGCGCAGGATCCCGAAATCGAGGCGATTTTTGAGGCCCTGAGCGGAATCCTGGGGATCGTCATGTACGGGGGCGTGGGACGCGGAGTGGAGGAGCTGTGGTGGTGGTTCTACCCGCCCCCGCGACGCCGGGCAGGCTAGGGGCGAGATCCGGTCGCCCTGGCCTGCCTTTTCGGTTGACATCCCGGCAGCAGTGGGCGATGCTACGCCGGGCCGGCAGAAAGACCCTCAAGGAGAATCGGCATGTTCGGGTTGGGGTTTCCGGAACTGCTCGTCATCCTGGTGATCATCCTGCTGATCTTCGGCGCGAGTCGCCTGGGAGACATCGGCAGCGGCCTCGGCAAGGCGATCCGCGGCTTCAAGGAGTCCGTGTCGGGCAAGGACGCCATTGACGTGACTCCCAAGAAGGACACGGACCCCAAACAAGGGAAGGGTTGAAGAACACCTAACCGTCTACCCGGGTCGGTGCGTTTCCCCTGGCTCGTCCCGGGGTGGCCAGCTCCCGCAGGATTCCCTCCAACCGGCGACGGACCTCGGCCAGCTCCTCGCCTTCCCCCCGCCGCAAAGACTGGATGACCTTCCTGATCCCCTGGAGCGCCGCTCTGGGGACAGCCTGCCGCCTTCCCCGCCCATAGGCCGGCCGGCCTTCCGCCACCCTGGGCAACGGCTGCCGTGCCAGGTCGTGCCCTTTCTTGGGCTGGATGGCTGCGCCGCCCCTGGCTCGGACTTGATGGCGGTGGCGGACGAGGATGCCAAGAATCTCGCGCACCAGCGGGATGTCATCCGGGTGGAGGTGGATCGTCTCCCGGAGGAGGGTCGCCTGGGCCCCGTACGGGCGGATCCGGCGGATCTCCTCCGGCAGGAGCTCTGTCCACGCCTCGTCGGAGAAGAAATAGCCCAGGGGGACATTCAGCGCTTCAGCGACTCGCTGGAGGACTTTCAGCGAGGGGAGTTGCTCGCCCCGCTCGATCTTGCCGATGTACGAATAGTCCACCCGCCCGACGAGGTGTGCCGCCAGGGCCTTCTGGGTGAGGCCCCGCATCTGCCGGATCTTCCTTGCCCGCTGACCGATCTGGACTGCAAGAAATGCCTGTGTTCGTTCCTGCATGGAGCGGGAAGTTACTGTGCTTCCTCTCGCGTGTCAATGTATATCCACCCGGCCAGGAGGCGGCACCGGCCGGGGGAAATCGGTGTCCATCGTAGGATACATATTCATAATACGTGTTGACAACATTGAATATATATCCTACGATCCTCTCGGGTCCATTTCATGCATAGGCAGAAGATCCGGCTCCTGCGGCAATTATCCGGGTCGGAGATCCTGAGCTTTCTCCCGGGCAGGGCGCTGAAGCTGTATCTGGTCCTGTTGGTCTCGGCGGAGCGGATCGGGCGCGAGGAAACCATTGAGGTGCAGATCATGCGGAGGGCCCTGGGCTGTGACCTGACCCGCCGCCAGCTCCTGAGGATCGGTACGGCGCTGCAGCGACGCGGCCTCGCCGTCCTCAGGCCCTCTTCCCGCATGCTGAAGTCTGGTGGTCGCGACGACACGTTGTGTTTTCGGCTCCTGGACCGGGGGGGTAGGGGAACCGATGGGGGAAGAAGGGCGCGAGTTCCGCGTGCTGGCCGTGGATGATGACTACTTGATCCGCCTGCTCCTCGCCGACGTGTTGACGAATGCGAGCTGCCGGGTGCTCACCGCCTCCGACGGCGCTGAAGCGGTGGAGATCCTGGAAAAGGAGCCGGTGGACCTCCTGATCACCGACTACGATATGCCCCGGATGAATGGCCTCGAACTCATTCGGTGGAGCAAGGCGCGCTTCCCCCACGTGACCGCAGTGATGATCACCGGACAAAATTGCCAGGCGCTGGCGGCAGATGGACGGCAGTTCGGGGCACTGCGCGTCCTCCTGAAGCCCTTTTCTGTCGAGCACCTCCTCTCCCTGGTGGGGGAGATCCGGGGGACAGCACCGATCCCATAGCCAGCCACCGCTCATCCCTCCTCTCCCGGGCAGGCCCGCGGAGATGCCCTGCCGCGCTCCCGAGAGCACAACGCCGGTCCAGGCTCCGCTACCGTGAGGGCGGCCCCTGGATATCCGCCCACGCAGGGAGTCCCCCGAGGGGTGTCGCCGTCTTCACGGCCCGCAGGATCGCGTCTGCCACGGCATCGGCGGCCGCGAGGCCGACGGCATTGAGGTCCGCTTCGATCCCGCCTTCGGCGGGACCGGTCGCCAGCGCGATGACCAGGTCGCCATCCAGCGTGGTGTGAACGGGGGCGATGGTGCGCACCATGCCCTGGTGCGCCATCTGGGCCATCTTGGTTGCCTGGACCTTGGTCAGGCGGGCATTCGTCGCCACGACGGCCAGCGTGGTGTTCTCGGCGTCGTACCCACGACGCACGACGCCGCAGCGCATGGCGGCAGCGGTGTCCACGAGGCGAAGGCTCTCGGGCGTCTCCCTGGCACCGGCCAGGAGTTGCCCGGTTAGCGGATCCCGGACGTCGCCAAAGGCGTTTACCACGGTGAGCGCCGCCACCGTGATCCCGCCGGGCAGCGTGACGCCGGCCGTGCCCAGGCCGGACTTCATCGCCTGGGTGATGCCGAAGAGTTTCCCCACCGTGGCGCCCGTGCCAGCGCCGACGGAGCCCTCGGGGATCGGGCCGGTCGAGGCCTGCTGGCACGCGACATAGGCCATACGCGGGTCCGGCCGGGCCCGGGCATCGCCGAGGCGAAGGTCGAAGAGGATCGCGGTGGGGACGATGGGGACGCGGGTGACCTGCACGTCGAAGCCGATGCCTCGCTCTTCCAGGTACTGCATGACCCCGGCGGCGGCGTCCAGGCCGAAGGCGGACCCGCCGGCCAAGAGGACCCCGTGGACGAGCGGCACCAGGTGAAGGGGAGACAGGGCGTCCAGCTCCCGCGTGCCGGCCGCGGAGCCTCGCACCTCCGCGCCGCCCACCGTGCCCTCCGGGCAAAGCACGACGGTACAGCCGGTACACCCCTGGGCGTCTGTGGCATGGCCGACCCGGATACCCGGGATTTGGGTGAGCATCCTGCCTCCACATTGGCAGGCTGCTGAAAAAGGCCCACCTGCGGCGTCAGGCACTCGTCGCGGCACTGCGACGTACGCACCGATGTACGCCTCGTGCCTCGACCTCGTGCCTTCCTTGCATCTAGGCCTTTTTCATCAGCCTGGGATTACGGAGCATTTTCCAGCAGCCTGATAGGCGGGCGCATGATACCTGATGGGTCCCCGTGGCGCAATGGGAAGGGCAGTCCAGGATTTGCATTGTGTTCTGCGCGTTCGTTTGATAGCGTCCCGTCCGAGCCGGAAGGCGCGGAAGCCTGGAGGAGGGGAAGGAATGACTGACCGACGGGCAGAGCCCAGAGCCGAGGTGGACCTGGAGGTGCACTACCGGACGGCGCAGGAATTCCTGTCCGCCTATGCGCGGAACATCAGCGGGGGTGGGATGTACATTCGGACCCAGCAGTCGCTTCCATTGAACCAGGCGGTTCGGGTGCGCTTCACCCTGCCGGGCGTCGCCCACACGTTCGAGATCCGCGGGATCGTCGTCTGGTCCAATCCTGCTCCCAGCCGCAGCTCGTTCCCATCCGGGATGGCGGTCAAGTTCACGGAGATTGATCCGAAGTCCCAAAAAATCATTTCCGATTTCGTCAACAAGGTCACCGGGACATCCTCGCCGACGACACAGAAGCGGCCGGAGGCGTGACGGGTATCGCCCAGGCGTGCGATCCGTTTCCCGACGGTATCCCTGGGATCGTTGAGGAGACGATCCCCACCCGCATGACGGCACGGGAAGAGGCTGGACTTCCCGGGGGCGATTGAGTATCTTCCTGATGGGATCGGCGGCGGCATATCCTGGCCCGCCGCCGATGCGTTTTGCATCCCCGGACGAGAACGGAGGCGGATTGGGCCTGGTGGCCCTCCTGGTCTTCAAAACCAGTGTGGCGCCTAACCCGTGCTAGGTGGGTTCGATTCCCACACGCCTCCGCCAAAATATCGGCGATCCTTAGGAAACCTCGGGTCGCCTTTTCTATTCGCGACCCAAGCTCAACATGGGACTTTGCAACCTTTTGCGGAAATCTGCTGGTTTCTCGCATTCGAACACCGCCCGGCTTTCATCGGTAGCCCGCTTTCGTCCGCGATTGGTATGCTCGCAGCGCCTTCCGCGGTCATGGCACTGGCAAGCCCTACCCCTGGTGTCCCGCCACGGGGGTCCCGTTCCGCCCCGACCCTAGCGATCCGGGTTTATCCACACACCTTGACGGCGCTGGAGATTTTCGATAGCGTACCTTACAAGCAAGCGGAGTGGCTGCTTCCAAGCGGCAGTCAAGAAAGCGAGAAGGAGCTCTAATGGGACCGGATTACGTGCACGAAGACAGTCTCAGGCTTGAGAGGCGGCTCGACGAATTGAACCAGTTGCGGAAGAGGGCTCAAGACGAAGCGGACCACGCTCGAAGTCTCGGCCTGGATATGCAGGGTCCAGTCCTAGCTGCCAAGGCAGAAGTCGAAGGTCTGTCGAGGCAGATTGTCCACCTTGAACGGGTCGTAGAGCGGGCGAGGGCAGGCTTTCCGTACTTTAAGCGGCAGGGATTCGAACACGCAATTGACGCGGTTGGAGAGTCAAGCAGATGGCAGAGGCTCTCGGAGATTCCCACTCCTGGCGCGATCTTCGGGCATGATGACGCCGTCGTTAGTACTACAGCGGATGTTTTTTTGTAGACAAACCAAAT
>JACQXP010000390.1 GCA_016208645.1 Candidatus Methylomirabilota bacterium
CTTGCCCCGTGAATCGCGCTCGCGGCTTGACAGGGGCGGGAGGAATCGGGTAGATTGCAGTGGACCAGATTTTTGGTCATCTCAAGGAGACCCCGTCATGCCCAGGACGTTACCGATTTCCGAGGTGAAGGCGCGACTGCCTGAATTGGTGACTGGCGTTCAAGAGCGCGAAGAGGAGATTGTCGTGACCAGGAAGGGGAAGCCCGCGGCGGTCCTGGTGAACTACGGGGAGTACGAGCGGCTGAAGGAAACCCTCGAGGTCCTCAGCGATGCCGACCTCATGAAGCAGATTCGCCGGAGCCGGCGGTTTTATGCGGCCGGCGGCAAAGGGCTCTCCGTTGAGGACGTGTTCGGGGAATCGAGCCCTCAGACCAAGAGGCGCCCCCGTTAGTGCCGGCCTATCGTCTCGACATTCCACCCCATGTTGCTGAGACCATTCGCCATCTTCCTCCAGACCTGAAGCGCGCTATCAGGGGCGCGCTTCAGGCTCTCGGCCGTGATCCCGCGTTGGGTGAACCTCTGCTGCGGGAACTGGAGGGACTCTGGAAGTACCGCGTGAGGCGCTTCCGCATCGTGTACTCCGTAAATCGCGGCAAACGGGTTGTCAGGGTCTTCGCCGTGGGCCACCGGCGGACGATTTACGAGACGGTGGCTGCGTTGGTGCGCGCCCGGTAAGGGCGAAGATCCGCCCTTGTCATGCGGGACATTGCTCGATCCTCTCGCCTTTGCCCGCACCGTCAGCAGCAGGTCCTCTGATACTCGGTTGCCGCATTTGCAATCCCTCGCGGGTAACCGTAGCGTTGTCCGGCGGCGTGAAAGTGGAGATGGGCGGAATTCGGTTCCCAGGGCCCCTGGTGGCGGGTCGGTTCGTGCGCCGACTCAACCGGTTTGCGGCACTGGTCGAGGTGGCGGGGCAGCAGGAGGAGGTCCATGTCCGCAACTCGGGACGCCTGCACGAGCTGTTCACGCCTGGCCGCGAGGTGCTGCTGGAGGCCGCCACGACGCCGGGGCGGCGGACCCGCTTCACGCTGGCCCTGGTGCGCTTGCCGATCGGCTACGTGTCGGCTGATGCCCATCTGCCCAACGCCCTGGTGGCCGAAGGCCTGCAACGCCGCGCGATCCCCGGATTCCGGCGGCACCGGATCCTGCGGCGCGAGCCAGCCATGGGCGAAGGGCGAGCCGATTTCCTCCTGGCGAACGGGCGGCGGCGCTGTCTCCTCGAGGTGAAATCGGTGACGCTGGTGGAGGAGGGCGTGGCCCTCTTTCCGGATGCGCCCACGATCCGCGGTCGCACTCACGTCGAGCACCTGATCGCCGCGCGGCGGAGTGGGCTCGGGGCTGCCATCCTCTTCGTGATCCAGCGGAGCGACGTCCGGGCCTTCGCGCCCAACCAGGACGCCGACCCCGAGTTCACCCAGGCACTCCGGCGGGCATCCCGGGCCGGCGTCTGCGTCTGCGCCATGCGCTGTCGCGTCGAGCCGAAGGGTGTTCGGCTCGACAGGCCGGTTCCCGTGCGATTGGACCTCGTCGGGCCCAAGGCGGGTGGCCGCGAAAGGGGTTGACACCCTCCCGCGCTGCCGATTAGCATCCACGCGCGTGCGGAACCCGAAATCCGGAACAGCCATGGAACCGCAGATGAACGCAGATGAACACGGATAACTAAATTCCAGCAGTCCCATCTGCGTGTATCAGCGTTTATCTGCGGTTGCGTTGCGCTTTCGGTTCTGCGGAGCTAGGAACACTTGCAGGGGAGATCCTGGAGTGGCGCGAGGTGACGAATTGATTCGCATTCCTCGACTGCGGGCGGTCGTCGTCGCGCTGGCGATCCTGGTGACGATCGGCCTGCTGGTGTTCCTGCAGCGATATCGCGGCGCGGACCGGACGGCCATGGCCTTGAGCCTCCTCACGGGGGGAGGGCTGTGCCTGGTGGTGGCCCTCGCCGGGTTCCAGCGCGGGTTCAGCGGCAGGGTGATGACCCGCCGCGACCTCTGGCGGATCGGCCTCCGGTCCGGGGCCGTCGCGGGGGTGTGCACGGCCGGGGTCGGCGTGTGCCTGCTGGCGGCGCGCTGGGCCATTGATCAACTGGCCGGTCCGGCCGGGGAGCGCTTCTTCCCGGCGTTCCTCCGCGCGCTGGCGGCGCTTGGGCTGGAGATGGCGCTCGGTTTTCCGGCTTACCTGGCGGTGGGGGCCGTGGTGGGGCTTCTGGCGGGACTCCTCGTGGCCGAGGCGATCGGGATCTCGGCCGAACGCTTGCCGTCGGCGACGACTCCGGCAGCGGCGGCCAATGGAAAACTGACAACGGACAACTGACACCCGGTCATCTCCCGTAGAAACGTGGCCGGTTGTCGGTTGTCGGTTTTCAATTCTCCGTTGGAAGAGAGTGCCTATGGATAAGACGGAGTTCCTCGGCCGCGTCGGGCTGTTTCGGGAGCTCGGCCAGCGCGAGCGGAAAGAGATCCAGGGACTGTTCCACGAGCAGCGGGTGGACCGGGACCAGTTTATCTTCCTGGAGGGGGATGCGGCCGAGTACGTCTATATCGTGCTCGAGGGCAAGGTCAAGATCGTCAAGCAGGCGCCCAGCGGGAAGGAGATGATCCTGGAGGTCTTCGCGCCCGGCGAGGTATTCGGTGGCGCGACGCTCCTCCTCCCGCGGCACCCCGCCTCGGCCGTGTCCATGGAGCCCGGGGTGATGCTGTGCCTGCCGCGGCTCGACTTCCTGGCCCTGCTGAAGCGCTTCCCCCCCATGGCGTTCCAGATCATCGAGCTGCTGCGCACCCGGCTGGGGGAGGCCCACCAGGTGATCCGGGGCCTCGCCGCCGAGCGGGTGGAGACGCGGGTGGCCCGCTTGCTCTTCAAGCTGGCCGACAAGACGGGGGTCCCCGACGCAGGCGGGACGCGGCTGGGGCTGCACCTGACCCGGCAAGACATCGCGGACATGGTGGGCTGCACGCTGGAGACGGCCATCCGTGTCCTGAGTCGCTGGCAGAAGGAGGGGCTGATCAAGACCGAGGAGGGGGTGATCACCATCCTCAACCGGCACGAGCTGGGCCGGCTGCTCGGACCGGGCTGATCGTGTCGCTCTCTCCGACCCGCCAACGCCAGGCCCCCTGTCCCTGCGGAAGCCGGCGCAGCCTGGCCGCCTGCTGCCTCCCGTGGGAGGAGGCCTTCCAGCATCTTGTCTCCCGCCTGGTGACCTTCGCCGCGTCACCCCGCATCCGCCGACGCGAGGGATCCGCAGCCGCCGTCTTCCGGAACACTCAGAGGCCGATCCAGCCCGGCAAGGGACAGGCCGCCGCCGAGAACTTGCGCTTCCTGGAATGGTTCCTCCTGGACCAGCCGACCCGTCGGGGGGGCGGTCCACTGCTGGGCGAGTTCGCGGATGCGGCGGCCGGCCTGAGCCAGCGAGAGGAGGACCTGCTGTTCGCCTTGCTGCTCCAGCCGGTGCGCGCCCACGAGGTGACGGAGACGCTGGGCCCGCGTGGCGTTCAGGTCAAGGACCTGCTCACCGGGACGGAGCGCGCCCTGGGTCCCCTCGGGCTGGACGAATCACCGATCCGCTCCGACATCATGATCTGCCGCCTGGTGCCGCTGGGCCGCCTCACGCGGCCGGGGCCCGGCCTCCTCCTGCTGCCCGCGGCGGGCCGCGAGGAGCTGCTGGCCTATCTCCGGACCGCCTATCGGATGGCACGACCGGCGCGCCACGTCTCCTTGGAGGACTTTCTCGACGGGGCCGCCCACCTGTACCATCATTTCTTCCTCCTCCGCGGACGGGAACTTGGCGGCCGTGCGTGCGAGACGGTTCCCCGTGCCGCTTTCGCTCCGGGCCGGGCGGTGTACAAGGGGACGGACGGCTCCCGGATTCGCGCCGGCCTGGACCGCCAACCGGAACTCGTGCGGGACATCGAAACAGGGGACGAGGTGCGCTATGCCTGGATTGATCCCGGCCGGGCCGTCAGCCGGGCGACCGTGCTGGTGCGGTCGGGCGAGGTCCAGGTGAGCGCCGATACCCGCGAGGATCTGGCCGACGCCCGGCGGTTTGTGGAGACGTGCCTGCGGGGCCTGATCGAGCCGATAGGGCGGCACGCAGAGGAGGCCGGTGCGCCGGCGGCCAGTGATACCCCGCGATCCGGGCCGGGCGCGCCCGGGGAGGCATTCTTCGCCCGCATCCTGGAACGCTGGCCGGATACCCCATCGCCCCTGCTGGGCGAACGGACGCCCCGCGAGGCGTGCCGGACCCGTGCGGGCCGCCAGCAGGTCGCCGCCCTGGTCCTGGGCCTGGAGCGCGATTTTGGCCGCCTCAAGCGGCTCGGCCGGGCCTGGGCCGACGTCGCGCCGCTGCGCGAGCGGCTCGATCTTCCCTCCGAGTCCGATCGTGATCGGGCGACTCCGCGCCGCCCACGGATATGATCTCGGTCATACCCTGACCCTGCCCGCCGTCATAGACTCCCAGGCGGTGATCGCCAGCCATCTCTTCGCTGGCGTGGGCAACAACTGGGTTGGCCAGGGAGATTCGAGTGAGCCGAATCGGAATTTCTCTTTCCTTTGCGTCCTTTGCGTCTTTGCGTGCGAGCGTCGGTCCTGCAGTCAGCTTTGGAATCCCTCACCCTGAGGGACCGGATCTCTCGCCAAGATCGCCAAGCTCGCTAGGAAAATCTTTCAAGAGAGGCCGGCGTGGCTGAGCGCGGCCGGCCCGACCTCCAGTCGGTGGACTTCGATCGCGCGCCCTTCATCGTGATCTGGGAGCTGACCCGGGCGTGCGCCCTGGCCTGCATCCACTGCCGGGCCGAGGCCATCCCGCATCGCGATCCCCGGGAACTCACGACGGCCGAAGGGGTCGGCCTGATCGAGGCGGTGAGCCGCTTCGGCCGACCCGCGCCGCTCCTGGTCTTCACCGGGGGTGACCCGCTCCGGCGAGCGGATGTATTCGACCTGGTGGCGGCGGGAACCGCGCGCGGCCTGCGGGTGGCGCTCACCCCCAGTGGCACCGCGGCCGCCAGGCGCGAGAAGATCTTCCTGTGGAGCATCTTTTTCCTGGTGCCCACGGGGCGGGGCCGGAAGGAGGATGGGGTCTCGGCCCAGGAGTACGAGGAGATCCTGAACGACCTGGTCGATCTCTCCCGGAGCGTGCCGTTCGGGATCAAGACGACCGAGGCGCCGCAGTACCGTCGCGTCGTGCTGGAGCGAGGGCGGGGAATCCGGCGGGATGGAAGACGAAGCGCCGAGAGCCGCGAGCCGAGAGCCGCGAGTACCCAGAGGGTACCCGAGCCGACCTCGCCCCGGACGGCAACGCGAAGTGGGGGAGCCGAGGGGGAAACCCGGCGGGAGTTCGGGTTTCAGACGGACGCCATCGGGCGGGCGCCCAAGGGGGTGAACGACGGGAACGGCTTCGTCTTCGTGGATCACGTCGGGAATATCGCCCCCAGCGGGTTCCTGCCGATCACGGCGGGGAACGTGCGGACGGACGATCTGGTGGAGGTGTACCAGCAGCACCCCATCTTCCAGGAGCTGCGCGACGCGGAGAAGCTGCGCGGGAAATGCGGCCGATGCGAGTACCGGACCCTCTGCGGCGGGTCCCGGGCGCGGGCCTACGCCATGATCGGCGATTATCTGGGGGGGGAGCCCTGCTGCCTGTATGAGCCCGGGGCGTCGTCCCAGGCGCTGGAATCCTAGATGGCGCGGGTGCGGTTCCTGGGGATCGTCCGGGACTGGATGCGCTGCAGCAGCCTGGAGGCGGGCGCGGACACCCTCCGGGGGGTCCTCCAGACCATGCGGGAGAAGGGCGGCTGGCGGCTCGAGGAGAAGGCGTTCCGGGACGGCGATGGCCCGATCCCGGAGATGGAGTTCCTGGTGAACGGGCACAACGTCCGGTTCCTGCAGGGCCCGGACACGGCGTTGAAACCCGAGGATGAGGTCGTGGTCTTCATTCATCGCTCGTGGGCGGAAGTTCCCTTCATGTGAGGAGAGACGACGATGGGCGGACCGCAAGCCGGCATGGATGAGGCAAAGCAGGATTTCGAGCGGCAGATCGAGGCCGCGCTGGAGAAGATCCGGCCGGCCTTGCAGGCGGATGGGGGTGACATCGAACTCCTGTCGGTCGTGGGGCGGGATGCCCATGTGCGCCTGACCGGCGCCTGCAGCGGATGTTCCAGCGCGCAGTTCACGCTCCAGGCCGGCGTGCAGGAGTTCCTGCGGCGCGAGGTCCCGGGCTTCGGCGAGGTGATCGACGACACGCCCGATGGCGGCTATGGCTGGCGGCACGATCTCATGGAGACGTACTGATCGGCGGAGGATACCCCTCCCGCCGCGCCCGGGAGGAGGGGAGCCATGACAGCGGCATCCCAACGCCGCCCGGAGGTGACGGCGACGGACCGGGTGGGGACGAAACGAGTCAACGAACCCGCATCCCCCGATGACGGGACGCGGGTGCTGGTGATGCGGCTCTGGCCCCGGGGCACGCGGAAATCCGTGACGGACCGCTGGCTCAAGGGGCTCGGAACGCCGGTGGAACTGATCCGGCAGTGGAAGGCCGGGCGGATGTCCTGGGCGGCCTTCGCCAGCGCCTATCGGAAGTATCTTCGCACGGTCGAGGCCCGGGAGGACCTGAACACGCTGGTCGAGCTTGCCCGCCGGGGGCGCGTGACCCTGCTCTGCACGTGCCCCGAAGAGGCGCGCTGCCACCGGGGCATCCTGAAGCTCGTGTTGCTTGGAGCGCTCCGCAACGCGTGAAGCCGCGGGGCATGAGAGGTGCGTCGGACTGGAAGGAGATCCCATTATGCGCCGGACGAATCCCACGGGTGGACGGCGGAGACGCGGCTCACGATTCTGGCCACGATCGCCCCGGCACCCTGAAGGAGTATGCGGGTGAAAACGACACGCGCCGACCCCGCAGGCCGGGGAGCTTTGGCAAAGAAGGGGAAGGATGCCTGCGACGCCTGCCATGCGCGGGAGGGGGCCGCGCTGTGCGGCAGCCAGACGGCGGCGCTGGCCGCCTTTGCCCAGGTGCATCACCGGCACCGGTACCTCGCGAAGCAGACCCTCTACCACGAGGGCACGCCGGCGCTGGGCCTCTACGTGGTCTGTCGCGGCCGGATCAAGGTGAGTCGCGCCGATGGAAACGGCCGAGAGCAGATCCTCCGAATCGTGGATCCAGGTGGTGTTTTGGGGGAAGAGGCGTTGATTGAGGGGGCCCGATACGTGGGGAGCGCGCTGGCGCTGGAGGACAGCCAGGTCGCCTTCGCCAGCCGGGAGCAGTTGCTGCGGCTGTTCGAGACGCACGGCGGCATGGCCGTGAACCTCCTGCTGCACCTTTGCCGGGAACTGGTCTCCACCCAGGCGAACCTCACGCGACTGGCCCTGGCCGACGCCCGATCCCGGATGGCGGGATTGCTCCTGGAGCTGGGTCGCCGGTACGGCCAGCCGACCCCGGAGGGGATGCAGCTCTCGCTCCAGGTCAGCCGCGGCGAGCTGGCGGCCATGGTCGGCCTGACGCCGGAGACGGCCATGCGCCTGCTGTCCGAATTCCGGGAGGCCGGCATCCTCCGCACGGACCGGCGCCAGGTGATCCTGGTCCGGCCGGAGCAGCTCGAAGTCTTGTCGTAGAACCGCATCCGGCCCGCGCGCGCCCGGGCGATGCCGGCAAGTTCGCCGGCACCCGCGAAGCACTTCACCCTCGAGGAAGGACTCCTGCCATGGCCCCGGTCGCCGCGAAGAAGGCCCCGTACACCGAGTTGAGTTTCGGCCTGAACTTCCTGCTGCGGGCGAGGGGGGAGGCGAATCACACCTCCCGGGACTTTGCCAGGTACCACGTCTTCTCCAGCGACGGCGACGAGTGAGTCGAGGCCGGCGGTGAACTTCCTGGTCCTCCAGCACGTGGATTGCGAGGACATGGGCCTCTGGGAAGACTGCTGCCGGGAGGCCGGCATCGGCCTCGAGATGGTGGCCCTGCACCGGGAGGCGCCGATTCCGCCCCCGCACCGGTTTCAGGCGGTCATCAGCCTGGGCGGGCCGATGAACGTGTACGAGCCGGACCGCCTCCCGGTCTTTCAATGGCACGGGGACACGTTCTCTCTCCCCGGCGGGGCCGTCCGACTGGCGCGCTCGGATGCCTGCCAGAACCAGGCATTTCGCTTTGGGTTCGGGGGGATCGCCTATGCGCTCCAGTTCCACCTGGAGGTGTCGCCCACGATGATTGACCAGTGGGTGCGCCAGTACGGGGCGGACCTGGACGGCACGGCGGATCCGGCGCAGATGCGCGAGCAGGCGCCGGCCCGGTGTGCAGCACTCCTCCCGGTGGCCCGGCGGGTGTTCAAGAACTTCACCCGCCTGGTCCAGCTCCGGTGCCCTGGGGTCGGCGCGGAGCCGGCGGATCGGCCGCCGCAACCGGCCAGGCGGCGCTCGGCGCGAGACCTCACGGTGGAGCAGGCCTGGCAGCGATACCGGGAACTGATGGCGCGGGGCAAACTCCGCTGCGGTGTCACCTGTCCCCTGGATCGGATCGGGCGCTGCACCGGGGGATGCTGGTAGCGGCCTCGACTCCATTTGCAGCCGGCCGCAGACGAATGGAGGCCCGCGCGATCATGCCCAAGCCTCCCCGGAAAAAGGGTCGCGTGCCGAGAAGTGTGAAGCAGCCTGAGGCGGCGACCCCGTCTGTGCCTGTTCCGGAGGTCCGGCACGACCGGCGGGTTCCGGTGCCCGACGAGGAGATCGTCACCCGGCTGAACGAGCTGCTGGAGGCGGAGCGGGCCGGGGTCGAGGCCGCGGCGGCGCTACAGCGGGCGAATCAGAAGGGCATCACCGATACCGAGCTGAAGAAGTTCGCCGAGGACGAGGCATCGGCCTGCGCCGGCCTGCATCAAGCCATCCTGCGGTACGGGGGGCAACCGTCGGGCCGGGCCGGGGATTTCGGTCGCAAGGTGGCCGCCTTGAAGACCGAAGGAGAGCGCCTGAGCCTCATGGCCCGGGGTCAGGCCTGGGTAGCGAAGCGCCTGGATGCGCTCCTCGGAATGCCCCTGGATCCCGAGACGCAGGCCTTCCTCGCCGAGATGCGCGAGGAGCACCTGGAGAACATTGACGCCTGTAACCGCCGGGCCGAGGAACTCTCGGCGCCTCCCAGTCCGCCGTATCGGGAGTTCCCCTTTGCCAGCCTGCGCGAGGCCCACGACCGGCTGTACTACGGGGCCTGGCGGGGGCCGGCCGCGTCCATCCGGGATATCCAACGGGCCTACTTCCAGCTCGGGCGGTACCTGGGAGTGTTGGCCGACGAGGTCCAGCGGGCCCGATCCCTCGAGGCCCGAAGCTACCTGACCAAGGCGCGGGCGGCGTATGCGAAAGCCGACCCCCAGGCCGCCGGGGAGGAGACGGCGGTCCGCAGCCTCGACAACGCTCTCTCCTACGCTCACACTGCCCTCAATGCCCTGCTACGGCACTCCAAGGCGCCCAACCATGACCCTCGGGACTTCGAGTCCTTCTATGATGTGGTGGCGGTCCCGTTTCAGGATCTGATCTGAGTCGGAAGAGGCAGCAGCCATTCATCCGGCACAGGGCATCGTCACTGTCCTTGAGAAAGGGCTTCCGGACTGGCTCACTTGGCCCCCAGCGATTGTTCCCGCGAGAGGCCCTTTTTCTCTTGACAAGCGTATGAGATACGTTGTTTCATTCCGGAAACAATATGGTCGAAGAGCTGGTCTTCAACGTAGGTCGGAAACTCAGGAAGGTCCGGGGGGAGCTGGGGCTGTCGCTTAGGCAGCTCAGCGAGAAGGTCGCTGTCTCCCCTAGCACCATCCAGAAGATCGAGAGCAACCAGATCTCTCCGACCCTGGCGACAGTCCTGAGGATCGCGAAGGGCCTGGGCAAGGAGATCCAGTTCTTCCTGGACCAGCAGCATGAGCCGACGAGTGTCGTCTTCATCCCGAAGAAACATCGGCAGCGGATCAAGGCGCCCGATTTGAACTTTGGTATCGAGCTACTAACCGACGGCCTCTCGGATCAGCGGTTCAGCCCGTTGATCCTTTCCGTCCCACCAGGGGGCAAACGGGGGAGCCACCTCCGCCACCGGGGCGAGGAGCTCCAGCACTGCATCTCCGGAAAGGTTGAGTTCACCATCCGCGGCAAGAAATACCTCCTGAGGCAGGGAGATACGCTCCACTTTAAGAGTGACATCAGGCATAGGTGGGTGAATGTTGGCAAGCGAGCAGCGAAACTTCTCATGATCTGTTCTCCTCCACTCCACATCGGCAGAAACTCCAACGAAAAATAGGGGCTTTTTCTTTTTCTCCGGAGTGTCTCATATGTGATACGATGTGTCGGATGAGAATCATAACGGAAACGGGCCTCCATAAGTAAGAGGGCTCGTTCTGCGCGGATTCGGCGGGTGGACGACTGCCTTCACACGGGCTTCCGGCGAAGGCCGTGGCCGACGGATCAAGACCTCCGCCGGGTCTTCTAGCCGCCCGAAAGTTGCCGCGATGCCCCCCGTCGGCAGGTGGACTAGGGGGCGAGCCATGCCGCAGCTCAAACCGTTCTGATCGCACGGGACCGAACGAACTGGTCGGGGAGTCCCAAGAGGGACCGAGGGGGGAGCCATGGACCAGTGCAGAAGGTGGCCCCTCAATGTCGCGGACGTCCTAAGGAGCATGGCTGACGCGGTAATCACCGTTGACCCCGCCATCAAGGTCACCAGCATGAACGCGGCCGCCGAGGCCATGTTCGAGATCACCGAGGGTGAGGCACTCGGGAAGAGCTGCGCGGACGTGGTGAGGAGTGAAGTCTGGCACAGGAACTGCCCCTGCAAGGCCACCTGGGAGCGGGGTGAGTGCATTGTGAACTTCAACGTCCATATAGAACGTCAGGATGGGGGACGGCTGCCAGTCTCCATGTCCACTTCCCTCCTGAAAAACGCTACGGGAGAGAGGATTGGGGTAGTGTTGTCCATTCGCGACATCAGTCATGTCCTCCGGCTTCTGCACGAGCTGGACAGGAGGGATCAGGAGATCGCGAGGAAGGAGGAGAAGCTCAGGACGCTCCTCCAAAGACGGGAGAGGCTGGGGCAAATCATCGGCAGAAGCTCCAGGATGCAGGAGATCTTCGACCTGGTTCAGGTGGTGGCCAAAAGCGATGTTACAGTCCTGATACAAGGGGAGAGCGGGACGGGCAAGGAACTTATCGCTTCAACCATCCATGCCTTGGGTCCTCGGAGGGGTGGCCCCTTCATCAAGGTAAGCTGCGCTGCCTTGCCCGAGACGCTATTGGAAAGCGAGCTGTTCGGCCACGTCAGGGGTGCCTTCACCGGGGCCATCAAAGATAAGCCCGGGAGGTTTGAGCTGGCCCATAAGGGAACCATATTCCTGGACGAGGTGGGCGAAATGACCCCTTCCATCCAGGTGAAGCTCCTCGGGGTCCTTCAGGACCGGGAGTTCGAACGGGTCGGCGGAACCAGGACGATCAAGGTGGACGTCCGTGTCATCGCCGCCACCAACCGGGATCTCCAAAAGGCCGTTCAGGAGGGAAGGTTCAGGGAGGATCTTTTCTATCGCCTGAATGTGGTCCCAATCATGCTTTCGCCCCTTCGCGAGCGGAAAGAGGACATCCCTCTCTTACTCAACTGTATCCTCGAAAAGCTTCTCGCCAAAGTCAAATGCGAGCCTTTGAACGTCTCCCCCGAGGCCATGAGCCTCCTGATGGAGTACGACTGGCCGGGCAACGTCCGAGAGCTGGAGAACGCCCTCGAATATGCCCTGGTGCGGAGGGCTGGCGACACGCTCCTCCCACAATCTCTTCCGCCATGGATCAAGATAGAGGGGCAACTGGTTGACGGCCCGCGCGAACCACTCAAGGACGTTGTGAGGGAAAGAGAGAGGACGGAGATCGTCAAGAGGCTCACAGAGTGCCAGGGGAAAGTGTCCGTCGTCGCCAGGGCGCTAGGAGTGGGCCGAACTACCCTTTGGAGAAAGATGAAAAGCTACCAGATCCCCAAACAGTAAGCGGGACCCGCCAAAATCCCGGAGGTGAAACGAGGGACTTCAGTCCATGTTTCAATCCTGCAACATCTGCTTCCTATTATCGTTCTATTTTCCACCCGTTCACCCCAATCGAACCCTCTAGCCTGACCTACTCCCACGTGCAATTCAAAACAACCGCGCGCAGGATAGGCGTTCCGCTGCTCTTGACCAGGCGTGGGATGCCACGCATCAGACAATGCCCCGGTGTCACCTGTTCTATCGAAATCTGCGAGCACCCTCGCACGGTTCTTGCTTAATAGAAAGTTGTTTTATTCCCTACTCGCCAAAACGTCGGGTTCAGGGTGAATCCGTGTGGGGGCCCGCTAATGGGGGGGGACCAGCCCAGATGGTCGCCAAGAGGGGAATCATCCGATGCAATCGAATAGCAGCGAGTTCTACTTCCTCAAGATCAGGCCCGAGTATCCCAAAGCCATTAAGGCGGTTGCCATCGCTCACCTCTATTACGATACCGAGGCCAAGCGCCTTTACTTCGACCGGCCCGCAGGGTCCCAGTGGGTGGCCTCCTTGTGGATTCGTGAGGAGGATTGCTATGTGGATCTGGCCGTGGTGTTGAAGGAGGAGAGGCTGGAGTGCATCGAGGGCTACTGCGGCTACTGCTTCGACGGGGACCTCTGTCCCAAGGTTGAGAAGGTGAAGCTAGCTGTCCTGGAGTCAGAGGAATTCTCCCTGCTCCGGGAGGATCTTCTCCATGAGCTTTTCCAGAGGATGGTCGCGGACCTGCGTCTTGCCGATCCTCCCCCGTCTCCGCAAACGGTGCCCCCAGGGGAGAAATACGACCATCCCTGGCGTTAGAAGCTGTGGGAACGTGCCTGGCGGTCAAAGGAGGGAAGAGGCTGAGCAAACAGACCTTTGAGGGGAAGGCGGACACTTCGAACGAGGTGGCAAAGCAACTCCGTCAGGACTCAGCGGGAGCCCTCAGGGAGGTACCTGGGTCATCTAAGGGAGCCGGAGGGGGCGTATTTTTTTCCCCCTTCCGAGGTGTTTCCGGTGTGAAGAGGGGCAGATCGGAATATCTCATTCATTCGGTGGATAAAGCACTGGATGTCCTTGAAGCCTTTGATTACGACCATGAGCTGCTAGGGGTGTCAGGCCTCGCTCGCAAGCTCAGACTTCATAAGAATAACGTCTTTCGTATCCTCGCGACCCTCGAAACCCGGCGTTACGTGGAGCAGGACAAGAAGACCGGGAACTATCGGTTGGGCTTAAAGATCTTCGAAGTTGGTAATGTGTTCCTTCATCACCTGGGCATTCGGTGGCAGGCCCGTCCCATCGTTGAGGAGTTGGTTCGGCGGTGTAACGAGACTGCATACCTGGCCATCCTGGACGGCCATGAAGTAATTTATATCGCCATGCACGAGACCACGCATCCAGTAAGGGTTGCCCCTCGATTGGGCCGGCGCCTTCCTGCCTACTGTACTGCCTCTGGGAAGTCCCAGCTCGCCTTTGAGTCCCAGGACAGGCTGGACGAGATCTTCCGTGATTATCCCTTTAAACGCCTCACCGAGAATAGCATTACGCGCTACGGAGACCTCCTCGTCCACCTGAACGGGATAGCCGAGAAGGGATACGCAGTAGACAACGAGGAGTGGGAGGTTGGAGTAAAGTGCGTGGCTGCCCCGGTCAGGGATTACAACCATCGGGTCGTAGCAGCGGTGGTGCTCTCGGGCCCGACCCCCCGCTTTGCCCCAGAGAGGATCGAGACCGAGCTGGTGCCCCTGGTCAAGGAGGCAGCGGCCAAGGTCTCCCAGCGCCTGGGATGCGAGGTGGGGGTTGGTGCAGCGGCCTGATGTAGGCGGTCGAACCGGAAGGGGGTGAGAAAGTATTGAATCAGAATCTCGTGGCGACAGCGCGAATGAGGACCAAGTCCTGATAACCATGAGAGGATGGGGGGATTGAGAATGCCAGAGAAAAGGAACGTTGAAATTAACAGCCGGCAAGACACGCTAAGCCTGATCACCCCAGAGATCAGGCCCTGGCCCGTGTCGCCGCCCCCTTCGCCAGAGGAAGTAAAGAAGATCTACGCCAAGCGGAAGGCGGAGGAGTTCGGCAAGTGGTCGGAGGACAACTTCAGAATTGAGTACAGCTTTGGAAAGCCGGAGGCATATCGGCCTCTGGAGGCTGGGGCACAAGTTCGCCTCCTCTCTCCTGGCCCAGGCCGGGGCCGAGGTGATCTGCATCGAGCCGCCCACGGGCGACCCGCTGAGGGAGCTGACTCCCTTCGGCCGGGAGGAGTACATGCTCGCCGACAAGGAGACCGGCGAGAAGTGCGGCCTCGGGTTCATCAACGAGATGAGAAACCAGTACTCTGTCACGCTCGACGTGGAGACCGAGGAGGGCCAGGAGCTTTTCAAGAAGCTTGCGGTGCACGCGGACGTGGTCATTGACGGGATGCTCCCTGGCTACATGGACGAGCGGGGCGTAGGGTACAGGCAACTTTCGCAGATCAACCCGCGGCTGGTCTACTGCTCGGTGGCTCTCCGGGGGACGTGGGGCCCCATGAAGGACCGGGTATCGAAGTTCGGTCAGTGGGAGCTTGATCCCTTCGCCCAGGCCACCAATTCCTACATCCACAACACCGGCTTACCACAGGACCAGTTGCCCCGGGGCAAGGGGATTGATCCGACCCGGGCTGGGTCCTGGGTGGCCGACTATATTGCCGGTGAGCAGGCGGGGGTCAACATCCTGGCGGCCCTCTACTGGCGCGACGAGTTCAGCGGTGAGGGGCAGTTCATCGAGGTCAGCAGTGCCGAGGCCCTGATGGACATCCTCGACTTCGA
>JACQXP010000391.1 GCA_016208645.1 Candidatus Methylomirabilota bacterium
CGCCCCACCGTGCGCCTGCTCTTCGATCGGACGGGGCGCCGGCTGGCCGAAGAGCGGGACGTGGACCTCACGGAGCGGGACCCGGGCACCGGCCAGCCCAAGCGGACCATCGTCATGGCCGTGGATCCCGCCACCAAGAACTTCGACGTGGCGAAGTATCTGGCCGCCCAAGGCCAGGGCGAGGCCGCGGCCGCCGGCGCCTCAACCGGATAGGTCGCCACCCACCTCCAGTCGGCCCAGGGCCACGGCAGCCCGCTGGCGCACCCCGGGATCCGGATCCTCCAGCAGGGCGGTCAGTTCCTCGGCCGCCCGGGCGTCTCCCAGCCGCTCCAGCGATTCGACCACCTTCCCCCGCAGCTCCGGATCGGGATCCTGCAACTGGGCCAGCAACGCCTCGGTCAGGCGCCGATCCTCGAAGGCTCCCAGCGACTCCACCGCAACCATCCGGACGTTCAGGTCCGGGTCGTCCAGCATCTCCATCATTGGCCCGATGACCCGCGGGTCGCGCCGCTCGCCCAGAAGCCGCACGGCCGTGGCGCGCAGGTCGGGACGGGGGTTGCGCAACACCTGGATGAGACCGCCCAGCGCCTGTTCGTGCCGCAGCTCGGCAAGGGCGTACATGGTCCGCATCACGACGCCCGGATCGGGCGAGTCGAGGGCGCCCAGCAGGTCGTCCAGCACGCGGTATGTATCCAGCCGCTCCAGGCTCTCCGCGGCGGCTTGGCGGACGGCCTGGACCTCGTCATTCAGACAGCGGGACAGCGCCTCCAGCACCGCCTCGTTCACCTCGGGCATGGGTTCGCCCTCCCGGGACCCTCTGGGTGCCCCTGTGAGTGCTCTCCGGGTCGCCTGTGGGTGCGTCCGGTTGAGTTACGAGGAGAAGTGTAGTAGGATCGGACAGTTCCTGTCAAGGACAGTGGTGGAGGCGAGCCGGGGGAAAGCATGCGGCGGTCGCGCGTGGCAGTGGCCCAGATGGCCCCGATCCTGGGGGACGTGGAGAAGAACCTCGCCCTCCACGAGAAAGCGGCGCGGGAGGCCATCTCGCAGTCGGTCAACCTGCTGGTCTTCCCCGAGCTGAGCCTGACCGGCTACTTCCTCAAGGATCAGGTGACCTCCGTCGCCCTGATGGAGCAGGCGCCGGCGCTCGACGTCCTGCGCAACCTGAGCCACCGGGTGGCCATGGTGGTGGGCTTCGTGGAGGAGGCGCCCGGCCACCGCTTTCACAACGCCGCCGCCTACCTGGAGGGCGGCGAGATCCGCCACATCCACCGCAAGGTCTACCTGCCCACCTACGGGATCTTCGACGAGCAGCGCTACCTGGCCGCCGGCGCCAGCATCCAAGCCTTCGACACCGCCCTCGGCCGCATGGCCATCCTGATCTGCGAGGACCTGTGGCACCCCGCGACCGCGGGAATCGCCGCCTGGGACGGGGCCGAGATCATCCTGTGCCCGTCGGCCAGTCCGGGACGGGGCCTGGGCCAGGCGGAGCCGTTCCAGAACGCCAGCACGTGGGAGCGGGTGATCCGCGCCTACGGGGAGAGGACGGGGCCTGCTTCTGGGGGGGGTCGGAGGTCGTCGGCCCCACGGGACAGGCCCTGGCCAAGGCAGGCTACCTGGAGGAAGAGCTTCTGGTGGTCGAGGTGGAGGGGGGCGCCCTGCGTCGGGCGCGGGTGGCCAATCCGCTCCTCCGGGACGAGCGGCTGGAATTGACGCTGCAGGAGGTGCAGCGGATCCTCCGGGCGCGCGGCGGAGACCCGGGATAACCCATGCTGGACCTCCGGCTGAACTGTGATACGGCCCGCCGGGTCCTCACCGGTTTCATTGACAACGAGGTGAGGAAGGCGGGCTTCGAGCGCGTGGTGGTCGGCCTGTCGGGCGGGGTGGACTCGTCGCTCTCTGCGTTCTTGGCCGCCGAGGCGCTGGGGCCCGGCAACGTCTGGGGGATCCTGATGCCCTACCGCACCTCCAATCCCGAGAGCGCCGCCCACGCGAAGCTGGTGGTGGAGGCGCTGGGCATCCACAGCCTGACCGTGGACATCACGCCGATGGTGGATGCCTACTTCGCCACGTTCCCGGACGCGGACCAGGTCCGGCGCGGGAACAAGATGGCCCGCGAGCGCATGACCATCCTCTTCGACCATTCGGCCCGGCTCGGCGGCCTGGTCCTGGGGACCAGCAACAAGACGGAGCTGCTCCTGGGCTACGGCACGCTCTACGGCGACATGGCCTCGGCCGTGAATCCCATCGGGGACCTGTACAAGACCCAGGTGCGCCAGCTCGCCCGGCATCTCAAGGTCCCGACCGTCATCGTGGAAAAGCAGCCCAGCGCCGACCTGTGGGCGGGCCAGACGGACGAGGCGGAACTCGGGTTCACGTACGAAGAGGTGGACCGGGTCCTCTACCTTCTGGTGGACCAGCGGTACGAGGTGGCCGACCTCATCGCCGAGGGATTCGACGAGCGGTTCGTCCGGGCCGTCTATCACAAGGTCCAGGCCTCGCAGTACAAGCGGCGGCTGCCCGTGATCGCCAAGGTCTCGTCCCGGACCATTGATCGGGACTTCCGGTATCCGAGAGACTGGGGACGCTAGGACTGTCAACTTGTCAACTGGTCCATTGGTCAATTTGAAACTGCGCGCTGTCTGAGACCAGTTGACTGCTCGACCATTTGACGACTTGGTGAGCATGGTCGTCGGAATCCCCAAAGAGATCAAGGATAACGAGAACCGGGTGGCGGCGATTCCCGCCGGCGTCCAGGCCCTGGTTTCGCACGGCCACAAGGTCCTGGTCCAGAAGGGGGCGGGGGCCGGCTCCGGGATCGGCGACCAGGCGTACGAGGCGGCGGGCGCCAAGATCGTCGGCACGGCGCGCCAGGTCTTCAAGGACGCCGAGCTGATCCTGAAGGTCAAGGAGCCGTTGCCGCCGGAATACGACCTGCTGCGGCCGGACCAGGTTCTCTTCACCTATCTGCACCTCGCCCCCGATCTGGAACTGACCAAGGCCCTCCTCAAGCGCAAGATTATCGGGATCGCCTACGAGACGGTGGAGACCGGGGACGGCCGCCTGCCGTTGCTCGAGCCCATGAGCGAGGTGGCGGGCAAGATGGCGGTCCACATCGCGGCCTACTACCTCGCCAAGCCGCTGGGCGGGCGGGGGGTCCTGCTGGGCGGCGTGCCGGGGGTGCCGCCGGCCACCGTGGCGGTCCTGGGCGGGGGGATCGTGGGGGTGAACGCGGCGAAGGTGGCGGCCGGGATGGGGGCCTGGGTCTACCTGCTGGAGGTGAACCCGCTCCGGATGCGCTACCTCGACGAGATCCTGCCCGAGAACGTCACCACGCTCATGTCAAACCGGATGAGCCTGGAGGAGTGCCTGCGGCGCGCCGACGTGCTGATCGGGGCGGTATTGATCCACGGCGCCAGGGCCCCCAGGCTCGTGACCCGGGACATGTTGAAGCTCATGCGGCCCGGCGCCGTCATCGTGGACGTGGCGGTGGACCAGGGGGGCTGCTGCGAAACGACCCGGCCCACCACCCACAGCGATCCGGTGTACGTGGTGGATGGGATCCTCCACTATTGCGTCGCCAACATGCCGGGGGCCTACGCGCGGACCTCGACCTTTGCCCTCACCAACGCGACCTTCCCCTACGTCCAGCAGCTCGCCGACAAGGGCTGGCTCCAGGCGGCCCGGGAGAACCTCGAGATCGCCAAGGGCCTGAACGTCGCCCGCGGGCACCTGACCAACCAGCCCGTAGCGCTCGCCCACCACCTGCCCAACGTCCCGTGGACCAAGGCGGCCGCGTGCTTGTAGGGGCGACATTTCAATTGAAAATGGAGAACCGACAACTGACACCTCTCGATGAGGAGCCTCTTCGATTATGCGCTACGATGGGGCGCTCTTCCGTAGTGCAACAAGGGGTAGGAGCTAGCGTGGGGGGTGTAGGGTGGCTTTGATGGTTACCTCGTGGCCACTCCGCCCAGTGAGCAGGTATCTTCTCGATTCTTCGTTGACAGGAAGCTGGTATCACATATAATACCATCCTGTGCCGTACCAAATCGTCATCGACACGAATGTCTTGGTCGCGGCGCTACGTTCCCGCCGGGGCGCTTCCTTCCGGGTCCTTTCGCTCGTCGGTGGCAAGGACTTCGGGATAAACATCTCGGTGCCGCTTGTTCTCGAATACGAGGATGCTGCGAAGCGGATCGCACGAGAAATTGGGCTGAGTCACGGCGATATTGACGATATTCTCGACTATATCTGTCGCGTCGCGCACCATTGCCAGATCTATTTTCTCTGGCGCCCCTTTTTGAAAGATCCCCGAGATGATCTTGTGCTGGAGGTCGCAGTCGAGGGAGGCTGCGACTTCATCGTTACCTATAATGTCCGTGATTTCGAAGGAGCAGACCGGTTCGGTGTCCGAGTGGTCACGCCGGGGGAGTTCTTGAGAGCGATAGGAGCACTTCCATGAGCACGATCAGCCTTAGGCTTCCCGAATCGTTACACAAGCGCGTGCGAGACCTTGCACGAAAAGATGACATCTCGATCAATCAATTCATCACGACGGCGCTCGCAGAGAAAATGACAGCCTTGCTGACGGGCGAATATCTGGAAAAACGAGCGAAGCGAGGCAGCCGGCGGAAGTTTGAACGGGCGTTGGCAAAAGTGAGAAACGCTGAGCCGGATGAAAGGGATAGGCCTCAAGCGAAGGTCGGGAGATTCGGCTGATGGCGCATGGGACTTCCCATGGATGAGTGCCGGATATGCCTGTCTCCCGGGGGCTGGCTTTCTGCTTCGAACCGATCGCCGTGAGAATCTCCATCGAGCGAATAGATGCCCGAGGCCGTTAACGAGATGCCGCCGGATGTTTCCCCCGAGGTCCGGGAGCGGATCCTGCGGGAGAGTCTGGCCGCGTGGCGGGAGCAGGGGCTGATCAGTGCGGAGCAGTATGACCTGCTCCTGGCCCAGGCCGTGGCAGCGCCGGCACCGGAGCGCCCGGCTGCACCCCGGCGGGCCATCGTCCACGAGCGAAAGCTGGGCCGCGGCGTCACCATCCTCATCAACCTCGGCGCGATCATCCTGGCCGCCGGCCTGATCATCTTCTTCGCGTCCAACTGGATCGAGTTCGGGCGCGCCGCCAAGATCGCCAGCCTGTTCGCCCTCACGCTGTTCTTCTATGCGGTCGGTTTCGAGCTGACCCAGGAGGGCCGCTGGAACTTCTCCAAGCTCGGCCTGGCCCTGATCTTCCTGGGCTGCGTCATGTTCGGGGTTGACATCCTCCTGCTGGCGTTGATCTACGACCTCACGGCCGAGCATGCCTGGGCCCTGATGATGGATGCCGCC
>JACQXP010000075.1 GCA_016208645.1 Candidatus Methylomirabilota bacterium
ACCGCCCCGAACGAGGGAACTGTCGGACGGTGCGTCCCGAGGGCCAGCCAGAGCAGGGCAGCCCCGCCGAGCAGTGGGATCAGCAACGCGCGCCGGATCACGGCAGGACCTCCAGGGGCGCGTTCGGCAGCTCCCCGAACATCTCGGGCGCGTAGAGGGCCTCGACGCGCGTCGTCGGGAGCTCAAACCGGCCGCCCTGGTTGAGGCGGATCGTGTACTCCACGACGAAGCTCCCCTTGGGCACATAGGCGTAGTAGGCCCGGAAGGCCTCGAAGGCCCGTTCCTCGAAGGCTGGCCAGACCCAGCCTTCCAGTGCCTCGCCCTGCGTGGCGATCTGGGAATCCCGCATGAGGCCGGTGCCGAGGTGGGACGCCCCGGCGGGGACCGGATCGCTCACCACCACCCAGGTCATGTCGCTCTGCGCCTCGATGGCCAGGCGGACCCGGACCAGGTCGCCACGGCTCCATCGCGCCGGCTGGCGCGACTCGATCGGCGTCAGGGTCTTGGTGATCCGGTAGCCGCTCGTCAGCGGCGTCTTGAGCGGGATGGCGGCCTGCGCCTGGACGGTGATCCAGGGGTGGCCGCTCCCCTCGGGATTCACGGTGAGGTCCTCGCCCCTGGCGGGCCAGGGGAAGGCGAGCGTCTTCCCCTTCGGTGTCGTGGACCACTCCAGGCGGTCCGTGGCTCCGGCCAGCGACGCGGTGGTCGTGCCGGTGACGGGGGTGGCCTCGAAGGCGCGCGAGAACTTCTCCACGGCCAGGGCACCCCAGGCGTTGGCTGTGGTCAGGTCCCAGGCGCCGCGCCGTTGCCGGTTGAGCGCCCCCCGGATGAGCCGCGGTAAGTCCTGCTGCCATTCCCCCGCCTCGAGGAGATGCAGGATCAGCCGCAGCGCGTTGACGTCGGAAGAGATCATCAGCCACCAGAGGTGGTCGGACCGCTCGGTGGAGAAGCCCATCGTCGTCCCCTGGAAGTTCAGCCGGGCGCGGACGAGCTGCTCCACCTCGCGCAGGCGCGCCTCCCGGTCCGGGATCCCGTGCATCCGCTGCAGCAGGTTCCACCAGTCGAGGAGGGCGGAGGTCGGCCACAGATTCGGCTCGATGGTGACGCTGCCGAGGAGCCTCGGCTCCGCCTTCCCGTGGCGAGAGAGCGCCTCCAGGGCGGCCAGCTTCCGGATCGAGAGGTCGGCCGTGGGCAGGGTGGAGCGGCGGAGGATGGCCCCCTCGACGAACCGCTGGAGCCCCCGTTCCATCCGCTGCTGGACTTCACTCGGGATCGTCCAGCCCGATTCGTGTACGAGGGCCATGACATAGGCGGTCAGGACCTCGCTGCCCTGCCGCATTCGCGGGAAATACTTGAGGAGACCGTCCGGGTCCAGATACGAGGGCAGGCTCGCGGCCAGGCTCCGCCAGCGCGCCTCGTCGCGCAGCGCCACGACGCGGGAGACCTCCTGCTCCAGGCAGGTGTACGGGTAGCGGCTCATCCACTCCCGCACGCCCTCGAGCCCCGCGGTGAGTGCGGGAACGGCGGCGACCCGCACGCCCCCGCGGCCGGGGAGCGCATCGGCCGGGCGCTCGACCGGCTGGCGCGTGACCTGTTCCCATCGGAAGAGCGTGGCCTGGAAGGTCCGGACCGGCACAGCCGGGATCACCTGTTGCGTCACGCGAACCCGGTCCGCGAGGCCGCCCTGCTCTTGAGCCTCCACCTCGTAGCGCAAGGCAGAGACGCCGGCGGGCACGGGGATCTCCCACCCCATCGTCTTGGCCTCGCCGGCGGCGAGGCTGATGGCGCGCGGCGCCAGAAATTCAGGGAGCCCTTCGACCCGTGCCCGGACAGCCACCTCCATCCGGCGCTCTGTCGTGTTCCGGACCGTGAACTCGGCCTGGAAGCGGTCGCCCTCGCGGACCAGCGGGGGGAGGCCCGCCAGGACCATCAGGTCCTGCGTGGACCGGATCGTCGCCGAGCCGGTTCCGAACAGGCTGATCCCGCCCGTGGCCACGGCCACGATCCGGAAGCCGGTGAGCGAATCATTGAGGGGCACCTCGACCGTGGCGTCGCCTCTGGCATCCAGAGGGACGCGCCCCCTCCACAGGAGGAGCGTGTCGAAGAGTTCCCGCGTGCTCTGGCGCCCGCCCCCGCCTCCCTGCGGCAGGGCCTTGAGGCCGAAGTGCCGCTTGCCGACGACCTGCATCTGGGCCGTGGCCGTGGCGACCCCGTAGCCCCGCTGCCGCATCATCGCCTCCAGGAGATTCCAGCTCCGGTTGGGCAGCAGCTCCAGCAGCCCTTCGTCCACCGCGGCCAGTGCGACCTCGCTCCCCGGTGGGGGAGGCTGCCCGTCTGCCCTCCGCACGGCGACCTTCACGACGGCCTTCTCGCGCACCCGGTAGGTCGGACGCTCGGGGGAGACCTTGACCGTGAGCTCATGCGCCCGCCAGCCGACCCGAATCTCCGCCACTCCCAGCTTGAAGGAGGGCCGGCCGAGGTCCACCAGCGCCGTCGGCTGCACCCCGCTCACCCGGCCGCGGACAGCCAGGATGGAGATGAAGACATTGGGCGCGTGCTCTGGCCTGACCGGAACCTGGATGACCGGCTCCTTGCCCGACAGGGGGACGACCGAGGCCTCCAGGACTCCTTCCCGTTCCACGGTCAAGAGGGCCGTGGCCTCGCGGAAGGGCATCCCTGGTCCGTGATGGATGCCTGGAGGATGAGATTGCCGTCCACCGGGGGCTTCCCCTCGCAGAGGAGGCGCCCCTTGGCGTCGGTCGCGCCCCGGCACAGCTCGCCGATGCGCCGGGTCTCCTGCACGTGCTCGTAGGCGTAGAAGCCCCCGACGAGGCGCTTCCTGTGGGAGTAGGCCTTGCGCTCCAGGAGGTCAACCGTGACCGCAGCGCCCCGGACCGGTCGTCCCGCAACGTCCACGACGGCGACCCAGGCCTTCAGGCGCTCCTTCGACGCCACCCACGAGTCGGGCTGGATGCCCACCAGCCACTGTGCCGCCCACAGCGGGACCGTGGAGGAGACGGTCTGGACCTCGCCGTTGGGATCGCGGAACTCCAATTCCGCCAGGACCTCCAGCGGTGTCACCGGCCGGGGCAACCGGGTGAAGGTGCCGCGCGCCGCGCCGGCGGCATCCAGGACCAGGCTCTCCCGCTGGTGGATCGTCGGCTTCCCCCTCGGCAGGGGGCGGACCGCTTCGTCCTCGCCTTCGCCCTCTGTCTCCCATCCCTCCTCCGGTGTCCGCCATCGCGAGATGCCTTCCTTGACGGGGCCGTTGCCGAAGGTGAAGTCCGGGAACTCCTCGAAGGGGGGAAGGTATCGGGGCCTGATCTGGGCGCGCAGGGTCACCGGAAGGCTCCCTGCGCCCCCGCCGGCCAGGTACTGGACGCTGAGATGCACGGGAAGCTCGGAAACGGCGACCTGGGGGTCGGCCGGCAGTTGGAGGATCCCCTTCATCAGGGGGATGCGGAACTCCTCGACGCGGAATCCGCCGGAGATCCACTCGCGAAGCCGGCCGCCTCCGACGTCGTCGTCTGGATCTGGCTGCGGCTGGGACGGCCCAGTCAGCGCCCTCGGGACAGCCGGCCGCACCATGACGACCTGGTAGCTGCCGAGCTTGGCCTCCCTGGGTATCCGCCACGTCGTCTCGGCGATGCCGGCCGCATCCCACTGGATCGGCTGGTCGTACTTCTGATCGCTCCCCAGATGCCGGATGGAGGCGACCGTCGGGCGCTCTTTCTCGGGAACCGATGCGAAGCCCCGCATCGTCTGCAGCCGGAGCAGGTGCTTCATGTGGGCCGTGTCCCCGGCGCGGAAGAGCGGCCGGTCGAGGATCGTGTGGGCCGTCACCGGTCCGGCATAGCTTTCGGGAGGGAGGCGGAACCGCCAGGGCTCGATCCCCCGGCTCCAGCTCGAGTGGACGAAGCTCATATCGTCCTGGGTCTGGGCCATGACCAGCAGGCCCCGGCTCAGGCCGAGGAGGGCGTGGCTCTGCGGATAGTCTTCGATGATGTCCTGAGGATCGGGGCAGCGGGGGAGCGACCTCCAGGTCGGCAGCCTCCCCATGCGGGCGATGCCCTGCGGGTCGGTCTCGCCCTTCCACAGGACGGTCCCCTGGCAATCCTGCACCGTGACCTGCGCCTGCGGCACGGGGCGAGCCGCATCCAGCGTCGTCACCCAGGCCAGGGACGCCTCGCGTCCCCACTTGAAGTGGACCGAAAGGTTCGTCACCAGGGCCGCCGTGGGCACGTACATGGGCTGGGGCTTCCCCAGAAGCGAGGCGCCCAGGCGGACGCTCTCCAGCTCCAGGATGTAGAGGCCCGGCGCTTCCAGGGGAATCCCGATCACCTCGAACGCCTTGGCCCCCAGCGGTTTGGGGAGCATGAACTCCTTGGGGGGAGTGCTCGCGGTGCCTGGTCCGAAGACGGAGGTTCCCCTCTTGGCCGCAGCGACCCTTCGGAGCCAGGGCAGGATCTCCCGGCTCTGCTCGGGAGTCACCCGCCAGATCCGGCCCTTGACCCGCTCCAGGAGATCCTGGCGCTTCCCGGTGACTCCGGCGCGGGGCTCTTTGTCCACCCGGAGGAGCCTCGTCCGGATCTGCGGTTCCAGGTTCCGGAGGGTGACCGGAAGGGCA
>JACQXP010000392.1 GCA_016208645.1 Candidatus Methylomirabilota bacterium
ACGAGGACGGCACGTGCCTGATCTGCGCCCTGGATCACGGCATGACGTCGCCGACGTTTCTCCCGCCGCTGGCCGACACGGGTGCGCGGCTGCGCGAGGCCATCCGTGGGGGCGCCAACGTCATCATGATGAGCGCCGGGTTCGCCCGGCAGACCGTGGCCGAGTACCGGAAGGATGTGGCCTGGGCGATGATGCTCACCGCGTCGGCCACCGGCAGCACGATCCCGAACCAGATCGTTCACATCGGCTCGGTGGAGGAGGCGGCCGCGTCGGGTGCCGATGCGGTGGTGGTCTTCGTGGCGCTGGCGGGTCCCGAGGAGGCCCGGATGCTGGAGTACGTTGCCCGGGTGGGCGAGGCCTGCGACCGCTGGGGGATCCCCTTCATCGCGGAGGCGGAATACCCGACGACCTACAAGGCGGTGGAGGAATTGCAGGGTGAGTACGGGTTCGACTACCTGATCCGCAACGCGCGGCTCTGCGCCGAGCTGGGCGCGGACATCATCAAGAGCAACTGGCCCGGAGATGCCCAGGGCTTCGAGAAGATCGTGCAGGCCACGCGGCTTCCCACGGTGCTGGCGGGGGGGCCCCGCGTCACGGACGCGGAGCTGCTCCGGCGGATGGAGGCGGCCATGAAGGCCGGGGGGGTGGGATGCTCCGTGGGGCGCAACATCTTCGCCCACGAGCATCCCGAGGCGATGACGCGGGCGCTGTCCCGGGTGATCCGCGAGCGGTGGCCGGCCACGCAGGCGCTGAAAGAGCTGGAGGAGGCGGTCGCCGGCCGTCGAGGGGTCTCTGGGTAAGGAAGTTCGGCGGTTCGTGATTCGATTGTTCGCCATTCGAAATTTCGCCCCTGCGCCGCGAATGTCGAATATCGAATGATGAATGTCGAAGGATGAACGAGGGAGGGGGCAAAGCGTTCGGCGGTTCGGCTGTTCGGGATGTGCCGGAGGGAAAGGAGGGGACAATGCGACACTGGCTGGGGAAGGGCTTGGCAGGGGGCATCACGCTTGTGGCGATGCTGGTCCTCGGGGGAGTGGTCCCGGCGCTGGCCCAGGAGCGGGTCGTGGTCTACACGACGTTCGAGCAGGATGAGATCCCAGGCTACCTGGCGGACGCCAAGCGGGAGATGCCGGATCTGGAGGTGAAGTTCCTCCGCTTCTCCACGGGCGAACTGGCGGCGCGCGTGGTGGCGGAGAAGGACAACCGCCAGGCCGATGTGATCTGGGGACTCGCCGCCAGCCGGATGATCGAGCTGGCCCGCATGGGCTTGTTGGAGCCGTATAAGCCGGCGCACTGGGACAAGATTCCGGCCCAGTTCAAGGGGGCGGACGGGACGTGGGTGGCGGTGGACCTGTTCGTGGGCGCCTTCGGGATCAACACGGCCCAGATGCAGCGACGGAATCTGCCGGTGCCGCGGTCGTACAAGGACCTGGCGGACCCGCGCTACAAGGGCCTGGTGGTGATGCCCAACCCCACCACCTCGGGGACCGGGATGATCCACGTGGTGACGGTCCTCTTGACGCAAGGCGAAGAGAAGGGGTGGGAACTGCTGAAGGCTATTGACAGGAACGTAAGTGAGTATACGAAGAGCGGCGGGGCACCAGGCCGCATGGCGGCGCAGGGAGAGGTTCCCGTTGGCATGACGTTGGACCTCCCGATCCTGCAGTACAAGCGGCAGAAGTATCCTGTGGAGTTGGTGTGGCCCAGCGAGGGGACGGGGTACGACCTGGATTCCAACGGGCTGATCCGCGGGGCGAAGAACGGCAATGCGGCGCGTCGCTTCCTGGATTGGGCCATCAGCCCCTCGTCCATGGCCGAG
>JACQXP010000393.1 GCA_016208645.1 Candidatus Methylomirabilota bacterium
GGAGCCGCCGCCGGTTGCCCTCCAGCGTCTCCAGGGTGACCCGCAGGTGATCCGGCGGCAACCAGCGCAGGGCCCGTTCCGCCCACTCCACCGCCACGACGTGACAGGAATGGAGGACCTCGTCCCATCCGATGCCGGGAAGCTCGTCCTCCGACCGGATCCGGTACAGATCCACGTGCGCCACGCGCGCGGGCAGGTCCCCGCCGCCCCCGGGGCGGGCCGCGTACTCGTTGATCAGCGTGAAGCTGGGACTATGCACGTCGCCTCTGGCGCAGCCCAGGCCGGCCGCAATCCCAAGGACCAGCATGGTCTTCCCACTCCCCAGTTCGCCGAAGAGCGCCACCATGTCCCCCGGCTGGAGGAGGCCGCCCAGGGCCTCACCCATCCCTTCGGTCTCCTCGGGCGAGGCCGACTCCCAGGACAGCGCGCATTCCAGAAGGTCCAGGACGGTCATGGCCGTCACTCAAATGCGGAATTACTGGCCAAACGAAGAGCGTACGAATGTACGAGGGTACGAATGTACGGCTCTGGCAGGCCGGAGGGCACGGTCTCTAGATCCTCTCCCATCGGCTCATTCCCCAGCGTACTCTCGTACCTTCGTACCTTCGTACGCCTTCGACTCTTTCATTCATTCCGCATTTAGGCAGCCCGGGCCACCGCCCGGGCGACCGCCTGGTGGACCGACCGATCGAGGATCTCGGGCACCAGCTCTCCCTCCGGGGCCTGGGCGGCGATCGCCTCCGCCGCGGCCACCTTCATGGCGTCGGTGATCCGGCGGACGCGGGCGTCCAGGGCCCCCCGGAAGATGCCGGGGAAGGCCAGGGCGTTGTTCACCATCTTCCCGTCCACGGCAAAGGCCGCGCCGGCCGCCAGGGCATCCTCGGGCCGGATCTCGGCGTTCGGGTTGGAGAGGGCCAGGATGACCTGCCCCTTCCGGATCATGCTGGACTGGATCAGGCCCGGCGCTCCGGTGGTGGCCACCACGATGGTGGCGCGCGCCATCACCCCCTCCAGGCTGTCCCGCTTTCCTCCCGCCTGCTCCAGGCGGCCCATCGCTTCATCCTTCAGGTCCGTGCCGATGAGGTGCCGGATCCCGAACGACAGCAGAAGCTTCGCGATCCCCATGCCCGCGGCGCCCAGGCCGATGATCCCCACCGTCTGCTCGGCCAGGCTGAGCCCGCTGAGGGCGCAGCCCTTGAGCAGCGAGGCCAGCACCACCACCGCGGTGCCGTGCTGATCGTCGTGCATCACGGGGATGTCCAGCGCGTCCTGGACGCGCGCCTCGATCTCGAAGCAGTCCGGCGCCGCCACATCCTCCAGGTTGACGGCCCCGAAGGTCGGCGCGATCCGGACCACGGCCTGCACGAACTCGTCGGGGTCCCGCGTGTCCACCAGGATGGGGACGCCGTTGATCCCGGCCAGCCGTTCCAGCAGCAGCGCCTTCCCCTCCATCACCGGCATGCCCGCCACGGGCCCGATGGCGCCCAGCCCCAGGATGGCGGTCCCGTTGGTGACGATCGCCACCGTATTCCCGATGGCCGTGTACCGGTGCGCCAGCGGCGGGTTGGCCTGGATCAGGCGGCACACCGTGGCCACCCCCGGCGTGTACACCTTCCGCATGTCGGCGATGCTCTCCAGCGGGTAGCGCGAGATGACGGCGATCTTTCCCCCTTCGTGCCGCTTCAGGACCTCGTCGATGACCTCCACCAGCTCGATCCCTGGCAGGGGGCGGATGGCGTCCACCACCCGCTGGAGGTGCGCCTCGTCGTCCACGTAGACCGTGAGGTCCCGGGTGTTCCGGACCAGGCCGAGAGCCACGGTCTTCACCTCGCCGATGTTGCCCCCGACCTCGCCGATCGCCGTGCACAGCCTGCCCAGGTACCCGGGCTGGTCCTGGATGAAGACCCGCAGCGTCTTGACCAGCTTGTCCGCGTTCTTCTCGATGTGCATCGCCCCGCTCTTGGCAACTTGGCAATCGGGCAATTGGGCAATTTGGAAGAACGGAAGGCCGCGTCGACAGACCGCCGAAGTGCCTAGTTGCCCAATTGCCGAGTTGCCAGATTGCCTGATTGCCTGCCTTCCTTCACCTGCCGGATCGCCTCCGGCACGTGCTCCAGGAGATCCCCCGCCAGCATCGCCTCCTGCCCCAGGCGCTCTGCCGCCAGGTCCCCCGCCAGCCCGTGCACATAGGTGCCCGCCTGGGCGGCCAGGCCGGGCTCTACCCCTTGGGCCAGCAGCCCCAGGATGAGCCCGGTGAGCACGTCGCCTGTCCCGCCCGTCGCCATGCCCGGGTTGCCCGTGGGCACGATCACAGCCTTCCCTTTGGGCGACGCGATGACCGTGTGGGCCATCTTCAGGACCAGGATCGCGTTGAAGCGGGCGGCCGCCTCCTGCGCCAGGGGGATCCGCTTCCGCAGCACCTCGTCCCGCGCCACGCCGAGCAACCGCGAGAGTTCGCCGGGATGGGGCGTGAGGATCACGGGGCCGGCGGCCTGGCCCAAGACCTCTGCCTGGCCTGCCAGGGCATTGAGGCCGTCCGCGTCCAGGACGATGGGCAGCCGCAGGCTCGGCAGCAGCTCGCGAACGAGTTTCTGGGTGGACGGGTGGGTTCCCAGGCCGGGGCCGATGGCCACCGCGCTCTTCCCCTCGGCAAGGTGCAGCACCCGGTCCAGGGCCTCCCGCCCGATGGTCCGCTCCTCGGTCTCGGGCAGCGGTTCCGTCATCACCTCGGTCAGCTTGACCTCCAGGATGTCGTTGAGGCTGTGCGGGACGGCCAGGGTCACGAGGCCCGCGCCCGCCCGCTGGGCGGCCAGGCTGGCCAGGGCCGCCGCGCCCGCCTTGCCCACCGAGCCGGCGATCACCAGAACGTGCCCGTAGGTCCCCTTGTGGGCCGCGGGATCCCGGCGCGGAAAGGCCGGCGCCACGTCCTCTGCCTCCAAAAGCCCCAGGGGAATCTCCGGCTCGCGGCGGAGGGCCGGCGGGATGCCGATGTCCACGATCCGCACGGTCCCGGCGAACGCCGCAGCCGGGTACAGCAGCAGGCTCCGCTTGGGCAGGGCGAAGGTGACGGTCAGCGTCGCCCGGATCGCGGGCCCCGGCGGCTCCGGATCATCGGCCGTGAGACCCGAGGGGAGATCCACCGCCACCACGGGACGCCCCGCGCGGTTCACGAGCTCGATGGCCTCGGCCAGGATCCCCTTGGCCGGCCCCTGGGCGCCCGTTCCCAGCAGGGCGTCCACCACGACGTCGGCCGACCCGATCCGCTCCGCCAGCGCCGCCAGGTCGCCTGCGCCCGTGATCTCTACCGGGGTGGCGCCCTGCTTCTCCAGGATCTCCAGGTTGACCCGGGCGTCCCCCGTGACGTCGCGAGGGCGGGCGAGCAGGAACGTCTCCACCCTGGCCCCCCGGTTGAGGAGGTGCCGGGCTACCACGCAGCCGTCGCCGCCGTTGTTCCCGCGCCCGCACAGGATGACCACGCGGGAGCGGAGCAGCGCGGGGAAGGCGCTCAGCATCTCCCGCACCGTCTCGGCCCCGGCGTTCTCCATGAGGAGCAGCGAGGGAATGCCGTACTCGGCGGTGGCCCGCCGATCCAGCTCCTGCATCTCCTTCGCGGTCACGACGTTGATCATGACTCACCTGCCAACGTCCAACGTGCAATGTCCAAGCAAACCCCGTACGAGAGTACGAAGGTACGAATGTACCCAGTGAAACCGTACGAGTGTACGCACGTACGAATGTACGCGGACAACGTTCCTGGCCCAAGCCTGCCCACCCCTGCTTTCAACCCGTACCTTCGTACCCTCGTACATTCGTACGCCCTTTGCCTTTCCTCGTACATTCGTACCCTCGTACATTCGTACGCCTTCGGTCCGTTGAACGTTGCACCTTGAACCCGCGTCAGTCGGTCGCCACGACCACGGCGATCGCGTAGTCCCCGTCGTGAGACAGGCTGACCATGGCCTGGCGGATCCCGCGGGCTTCCGCGCGCGCCCTGGCGGACCCGGCCAGTCGGATGGTGGGCGGGGTCGAGGCGCCCGAGCGCACCTCGACATCCTGCCACCGGACCCCCAGGCCCCAGCCGGTCCCCAGGGCCTTCATGGCCGCCTCCTTCGCCGCCAGGCGCGCCGCAAGGTGCAGGGCCGGGCGGGCGCGGCCCAGGCAATCGGCCTGCTCCGCAGGGGTGAACACCCGGCCCAGGAAGCGCTCCCGATGCCGGGCCAGGACCTCCTCCACGCGGGGGACGGCCACCAGGTCCGTCCCGATCCCCAGGATCATCAGCGTCCCTCTCCACCGGCCAGCGTTCGCAAAAGCTCCCGCACCGCCTCCCTCACTCCGACCAGTGCGGCGCGGGCGATCAGGCTGTGTCCCACGTGGACGGCCTCGATCTCCGGGACCTGGCCGACCTGGGCCGCGCTCTGGTAGCCCAGGCCGCCCCCCGCATGCACCCTGAGCCCGAGCTTGCGCCCGATCTTCGCCGCGTTCACGAGCCTCTCGAACTCCGCGGCCCGGGTCCCCACGTCGCCAGCCCAGCCGTACCGCCCCGTGTGGAGGAGCACGGCCTCCGCGCCCGCGCGATGGGCGGCCTTCACCTGGGCGGGCGCCGGTTCCACCAGGATGCTCACGGCGATCCCGCCCGACCGGAGCGTCCCGATGACCGGCTGGAGTTCCGACAGGCGGTCCTCCACGTCCAGGCCCCGCTCCGCCCCCAAGGCCTCGCGTCCCTCGGACGTCAGGGTGACCAGATCGGGCCGGATGGCCAGCGCCAGTTTCACCCACTCGTCCAGCGGCGGCAGGCAGACGTTCAGGACGCTGCGCACCGTGTCCCGGAGGAGTCGCACGTCCCGCTCCTGCATGCCGTTCCGCTCGCGCCCGATCGTGAGGCTGAGACCACCCGCGCCAGCCAGTTCGGCCAGGCCGGCGACGATCACGGGGTCCGGATCCCGGCTCCCCCCCGCCTGCCGCAACGTGGCCACGTGGTCCAGCCCGACGAACAGCACGCTCATGCCCAGTCCCCCACGACAGCGATCCCCGGCTATTTCGGATTTCGAATTTCGGATTTCGGATTTTTCAAATTCGACCTTCGAAATTCGACATTCGAAATCGGTGGCTGTCGCTGTCCCTGTCGGCTCCTCGTCCCTGTCCCTGTCCCTGTCGGTTTTTATCCGAGCGCTTCCCGGATCGCCGCGGCAATCTCGCCGGCCCAATGACGAATGGTCACCTCGTCCGGCCCCTCGACCATGACCCGCGCCAGCGGCTCCGTGCCCGAATACCGCACCAGGACGCGCCCCCCAGCCGCCAGTGCCCCCTCCGCCGCCCGGATCTGGGCCTGGACCTTGGGCAGCGTGGCCAGATCCTCCCGCCGCCGGACCCGCACGTTCTCCAGCACCTGAGGGAAGCGACGCATGCAGGCCGCCAGCTCGGAGAGCGGCTTGCCCGCGCGCAGCATCGCCGCCAGCACCTGCAGGGCGGTCACGATCCCGTCTCCCGTGGTGTTGTGCTCCGCGAAGATCACGTGGCCCGATTGCTCCCCGCCCAAGGCGTACCCCCCGCGGAGCATCTCCTCCAGGACGTACCGGTCTCCCACCGGGGTTCGCACGACCGTGATACCCGCCTCCCGCATGGCCACCTCGAGGCCGATATTGCTCATCACCGTGGCCACCACCGTCCGGGCCGGGAGGCGGCTTTCCGCCAGCATGTCCAGAGCGCACAGGGCCAGGATCTGGTCCCCGTCCATCAGGCTGCCGCGTTCATCCACGCACAGGAGGCGATCCCCGTCGCCGTCGTGGGTGAACCCGACGTGAGCCTTCTCGGCGAGTACCGCCTGCTGGACGACTTCGGGGTAGAGGGAGCCGCAGTCCGCATTGATGTTCAGGCCGTCCGGCGCCACGTTCAGCGCCGCCACCTCCGCACCCAGCTCCCGCAGGACCGTGGGCGAGACCCGGTAGGCCGCGCCGTGCGCGCAGTCCACCACGATCCTCAGTCCCCGCAGGGTCAGGCGTTTGGGGAAGGTGTTCTTGGCAAACTCGATGTAGCGGCCGGCGGCGTCGCTGATCCGGTAGGCCTTCCCGATCTCGTGGGCGCCGGGCCGGATCCGATCGATGGCCCCGCTGACGATCAACTCTTCGATCCGGGCCTCCATGGCGTCGGGCAGCTTCAGGCCGTCCCCCGAGAAGAATTTGATCCCGTTGTCCTCGAAGGGGTTGTGGGAGGCGGAGATGACCACCCCCGCGTCGGCGCGGAGGCTCCGGGTGATGAAGGCGATGCCGGGGGTGGGCAGCGGGCCCACCAGCAGGGCGTCCACTCCCATGGAGGTGATCCCGGCCGTCAGGGCGGTCTCCAGCATGTAGCCCGTCAGGCGCGTGTCCTTGCCGATCACGATGCTCCGCCGGTCGCCCGGCGCCTTGAACAGGTGGGCGACGGCGCGGCCCAGCTTGACCACTGTCTCCGGGGTCATGGGCTCCTGGTTGGCGATGCCCCGGACCCCGTCCGTGCCGAATAGGCGATCCATCTGCATCCTCAAGAGCGTTCGGCAGTTTCCGCCTATGGCGGATTCGGGCGTTCGGTGGTACGGGGAACCCAAGAACAACCGAACTACCGAACCCTCGAACGCCCGAACGTCGTTAGGACTTTTTCAGCCCGATCTCCACGCCCACGATGATGGGGACCTCGTCCAGGGCGCGGATCTGGCGGCCCGCCGGCTCCAGCATGGCCCGGGTAGAGAAGGACGCGGTCTGCCCGTCCAGGCTGATGGGGACCGTGTAGACCCGCGTGAGCCGCCGGAGTTCGTTCTTCGGGCCGGCCATCCGGATGCGCGCCGGGGTGGAGGTCACC
>JACQXP010000394.1 GCA_016208645.1 Candidatus Methylomirabilota bacterium
TACTCCGCCTTCTCGATGTAGCTGAAGCGATCGAAGGCCGGCGGCTCGGCCCGGAGGCCCAGCAGGTATCCCAGGTTCAGCACGAACTCCTTGACGTCCTGGTACCGCGGCAGCATGGCGAAAAGCTGCGCTCGCCCCCGGCGCGTGGGCAGATACGCCAGGTGCCAGAGGCAGGCCAGGACCATGACGACCGCCGCGCCCCGGTGGATCCAGCTTCGCAGGGCGTACCCCTTCTCCAGGGCCACGAACCAGGCGAAGATCCAGGTGTCGGGGAACTTGAGGGCGAAGCCGGTATAGACCAGTACGATGAAGGAGACCGCCAGCAAGCCGTGCTGCCAGCGCTCGGAAAGCGTCAGGCGCTCGACCCAGCGTTGCGACCCGCGCGCATTGGCATTGTACCCGCCGGCACGGAGGGTGGCGGGACCGCCGCCGCGCCGGCGATACTCGCGCCGGAGCTTCCGGAAGAAGTCCAGGCCGTTGTGCAGGCCCATCCCCGAGATCGTGACCGCGATCAGCAGGAGGTAGAAGGCCCGGACGTAAAACAGGATCGGCTCCTCCCGCGTGGTGAGGGCCACGTGCACCATGCCTTTGGCGAAGTTCTCGCCCGCGCCGGGATGGCACTTCCCACACGTCGCCGGCAGGTTGTCCGGGTGGATGGCGGATCTGGGATCCCCGGAGGGACGGATGTCGTGGAACCCGTGGCAGCTCGCGCAGTTCGCCGCGACCTTGGATCCGCCCCGGACCGCCAGGCCGTGGAAGCTGTCGGCATAGGTCTCCAGCCGCCCGCCCGGAATCCCGTACTTCTCGCTGATCCCCTCCGCCTCGTGACAGTGCGCGCAGGTCTTGGACACCGCGGCCACGCTGACCCGCGAGGCGGGATCGCGCGCCGCGCGAATGGAATGTTCCCCATGGCAGTCGGTGCAGACGGGCGACTTGGTGACCCCATGGGCCATGGCTGTCCCGTGGATGCTCTCGATATACGCTCGACTCTCCCCGGCGTGGCACTTCGCGCAGGTGCTGGGGATATTCTCCCGGTAGATGGAGGACTGGGGGTCGTTGGCGCGGCGGAGGTCGTGGCTCTCGTGGCAGTCATTGCACGTGGCCGCCGGCTTGCCGGCCGCCACGGCCCGGCCGTGCACGCTCTTCTGATAGAGCTGGTACGCCTGCGGGATCGGGATGTGCTGGCGCTCCACCAGGGCGCGGTCGGCATGACAGCGGCCGCACGTTTCCGCCGTGCGGGCGTGAAAGGTGGGCGATTCGGGGTGCAGGTGGCTGCGCAGCCGGTGCGCCTCGCCGTGACAATCGAAGCACAGCGAAGCATCCTGGATCCCCCGGGCCAGCGCGCGGGCATGGACGCTCGTGAGGTATGCCCGGGTGACCGGACCGTGGCAGGCCTGGCAGGGTTCCGCCCCGAGGCCAGCGGCCCGCCCCACCGCGTGACTTCCATGGCAGCTCTGGCAGGAGACCCTGGCCGTCCCCCCCGTGCGTCCATGGATGCTGGCGGCAAAGGCGCGGGCGGTGCCGGCATGGCACGTCTGGCAGGCGACGGGAGGGAGCTTTTCGGCGTGCGGGACCTCCGAGATCCCGGTGTGGCAGGCCGTGCACTCCAGGCGACCGTGCACCGATTTCTTGAGAAGCGCCTCGTCCGTGAAGAGGGAGATCGCCTTCCCCGCCACCTGCTTCGTCAAGTCCTTGTCGGCATGGCAGCCGAGGCACTCCTGCGCGGTGGGCCCCGCTGCCTGCGACGGCCGCGCGACCTCGACGGCGATGAGGCCGAGGAACAGCCCCGAGAGGATGATCATCCCCGGCATTCGTCTCATAGCGCACCGATCCAATCCGGAAGCGGAGGATCACCTGAGGGGACAGCAACTTGTGTGCCGTCGGAGGGTGGAATCCTGGATCGAATGCCTCTCGACAGTCCGATCCTCCCGGTGATGAATTTCACAACATTTGCCGCCGACAGGAGAAATTTCCCCCGGATGGATCAGCCGGGAACCTGAGGCGGTTCCCGCAGAGTTGTCTCACCCGGATTTGGGATTGTCCCATTTCCCACTGATCCCAAGGCATCCAGTCGGGATCAGGGGATGGAACCGTTCTGCTGCATGGGCTCCTGGGGGCAAATCCGGTGGGCCTGAAAAGGCCGAAGCCCACCCCGCCGAAGGGCAGGGTGGGCTTCGGGAAACAGGGGATTCGGGAGAACGAGGAAGGCGTCAGCTCTTCAGGTGACACTTGTTGCAGGTGGCCTGGTCCTTCACGGTGAAGGCGGTCTTGCCGTCGTGGCAGGTCCCGCACGATTGACCGTTGTTCATGTCCGCCATCTTGGGAGCACTTCGCTGCCCCTTCGTCATCTTGAAGATCTTCACGTGGCAGTCGGTGCACTTTGGATTCTTGCCAGCATGCTTCTCGTGACTAAAGACGACTTTGCCCTGTCCTCCCCCGGCGAACTCGAAGTTCGCGGGACCCTTCATTTCCCCCGCCCCGGCCTTTTGGATGAGGCTGACGCCAAGGAAGCCGGTCAGCACCACCGCGGCGGCGAGGACCAGGGGTGACCTCCACAATAGCTTCACGCGACTCACCTCCTTTCGGGTACCGAGTGATTTCGCTTCCCGCCGGTCTCCGTGTCGCACCGTCAGACGACCGGCCTTGTCCGCATATTCACGAGAGGCTCCAATGAAAAACTGACAACCGACCTGTCTGCGTGCCTGTCTGCCGTGCCTGCCTGCCGCGGCGGTCGCGGCGCAGGCAGGCTGGCACAGGCAGGCAACGCACAGGCAGGCAACGGAAAACCGGCCAACGGGATTGGTCGGTTGTCAGTTGTCAGTTTTCAATTTGAAATTGTTGATTGCCGCAGGCCGCTAGGCCTGTCGGCGATCAATTTCGCGGATCTTCAAGACCAGACCCACGATGGCCACCAGGATGATGCCCACCGAGATCCACAGGCCCCGGTGCCGGAACCTGAGGTCTTCCAGGGCCTTGACCCCCTTCGCGTGCATCTTGTTGGCGATCTGGACCCCCTCGTCCGACAGCTTCTTGATGGCGCCGGGATCGAACTGATGGACCGTCGCCCGCGTCTTGAGCAGGGAGTCGGTGGCCCCGCGCAGTTCGAACTTGGCCTGGCTGACCTCCATCCCGGCGTGCTCGGCCCGGTCCAGGATCGCCGTGGCTCGCTGCACCGCCCCGCGCAGCTCGTCCAGGGATTTCCGGATGGCCGCGGCCTTCTGGTACCCCCGGGACTTGGGATCGTGACAGGTCACGCAGACCGCTTTCTCGTCGGTCCCCACCATACTGTCGCTGGGCTTCAGCACGTCGTGGTTGCTATGGCAGGTCACGCAGGGGGCGAGGCCCATGGCCGCGAAGGCCTTCTTGTGGGGGCTCTGGTTGAAGAAGTCCGCGGTCAGGCTGTGGCACGTCCCGCAGACGTTGGCCACCGAGTCCACGCCGGGCGGCGTGGCCCCGTGATTGCCGTGGCAGACGTTGCAGGTCGGCGCCGACAGGTCCCCCTTCTTGGTCAGGGCCTCGTAGTGGATGCTCGTCTTGTACTTCTCCACCACATCGGTGGCGACCTTGTAGCCCTGCATGTACTTGGCGTCCCCGTGACACCGGCCGCAGGTGTCCACCACCTTCGCCGGATAGGTCCAGGCCTGTTGATCCTTGATGGCCCGGATCTTGTGGACGTCGTGGCAGCTGATGCAGGTGGCGACCTTCTGGTCTCCCTCCCGCAGCTTCTTCCCGTGGACGCTGCTGAAATACTCCTGCACCTGGTCCACCCGGATGGTCGGGTTGAACTTCTTCATGTAGGCGGCGTTGCTGTGGCACTTGCCGCAGAGCTGGGGGATCGCCTGATGCTTCGGCTTGCCGATGAAGCCCTTGGCCGGATTCATGGACCCCTGGGGATCGAAGTTCTTGGGGTCGCCCCCGTGGCAGTCCTGGCAGAGGATCCCCTTGGCCAGGTGGATGTCCTGGGGAAACTTCTCGGCCGGCGGCGTCACCCGGGGATCGCCGATGCCCTGGTGGCACTCGATGCAGGCGTTCCCCTCGGGAAGCTTCTGGGTCGCCGCCTGGCTCCCCGCGAGGAGGACCCATCCGGCCAGGAGCGCTGGAGCCAGCAGGAGCCATGCATCCCGCATCCTATTTCCCCCCCGGCGCCACGTATCCCAGCACGCTCAGCACCACGATGTAGGTCAGGATGCCCACGCCGATCCAGAAGAACACGGGGCTCTTCTCCCCCCGGGCCGTCTTCCGGTCCAGGAACGGGACCAGGAGCAGGAACAGGCCTCCCAGGCCGAAGCCCAGGACCCCCACGACCTCGCCGTCGATCGGCCCGAGCTTGGCCGGGATATACTTCAGCGTCTGGAACATGTACATGAAGTACCACTCGGGCCGGATGCCGGCCGGCGCGGGGGCGAAGGGGTCCGCCTTGACGCCCAGCTCCCACGGAAAGTAGGCCGCCAGCGCCCCCAGGACCGCCAGGGCCGAGAGCCACCCCACCAGGTCGCGAAGGAGGAAGCTGGGGACGAAGGACATGGTCCGCAGCGGCTGGCCGCTCCGCTCGATCTCCGGCGGGACGCTCATCCCCTGCTTCTGCACCAGGAACAGGTGCAGCCCGAGAATCGCGGTGGTGGCGAGCGGCAGGATGGCCACGTGGAACCCGTAGAACCGGGACAGGGTGGCCCCGGTCACGTCATCGCCCCCCCGCAGGATCCGGGCGATGAGGTGCCCTACCACGGGGACCTGCCCGGCCACGTCGGTCCCCACCTTGGTGGCAAAGTAGGCCAGCTCGTTCCACGGCAAGAGGTACCCGCTGAACCCGAAGAAGAGAAAGATCCCGAAGAGGGACATCCCGCTGAGCCAGGTGAGTTCCCGCGGCTTCCGGTAGGCCTGGGTGAAGTACACGCTGAACAGGTGAATCATCATGGTGGCGACCA
>JACQXP010000395.1 GCA_016208645.1 Candidatus Methylomirabilota bacterium
CGGAGAGGGGCACGACCGAGGCGGACGCATCCAGACGCTCTGAGGAACGGTAGCCGTAACCCAGCGGGTGATCCGGGATCGGCGCTGGATCTCGGTAGACTTCGAGGACTCGTTCAAGCAAGTTGAGGATCCAGTATTCCGGGATGCCTGCCCTGGCGTACAGACCGGGCTTCTGCTGGCGGTCAAGATGCAACGTGACGTCCGATACCTCGACCACGAGCACGGCGGTTGTCGGATGCGCGTCCCGGTAATCCCGGGCCGATCCGCGGACAACGGCCACGTCCGGTTCGGGTTGTGATAGGGAACCAAGATCCAGTGGCAATTGCACCCGAACCACGTATCCCCTTCCAAAAGGCCGACGGAGTTCTTCCGAGACGAGCGTGATGCCTGTTGCGTGCGGGCCCTTCTGCGGGGTCATCGCGATGATCTCCCCCTCGATGAGTTCCACCCGCTCTCCGTGCGCGAAGACGCCGGCCTCGGCCATCTTCAGGTAGTCCTCCCGGGTCCACAGGCGCAGGTGTGTGTGCGAAACAGCCATGCTCGCCCCCCTGATTGCCTCAGTCGGCGGGACTATAGCAGCAAGCCGACCACCGGGTCAATGTCCTCGCCATCCAGGGCATGCCTGCCCCCTCCTCGGAGGGCATCTCCCCAGCTCCTGCCCCCCGGATGCTGCTGGATTGTGGATGGGGTCAGGCCTTACAACTTTGAAGTTGGCCTGTAGTAGGTTTCCCAAACTCTGACCCCAAAGTCCTCCGCGGCGGCTAGGACACCTCGGGGCGGCGGCGGCCCTCGACGCGGGACCAGCCCCAGGCGAAGCGGTCCCACACGGCCGCGGGCGCCCGCGAGAGCGCCCGCCCCCACCGCGGCGTCCCCAGGTCATCGAAGAGGGAGTAGAACACCGGCGTGGCCACCAGCGTGAGGAGGAGGGACAGCATCTGCCCCCCGATGACCACGGTGGCCATGGAGGCGCGGGCGGCCGCCCCATCCCCCCGGCCAAAGGCGATGGGGACCATCCCGAAGACAATGGACAGGGTCGTCATCAGGATGGGCCGCAGCCGGGCGTGGTTCGCCTCGATGAGGGCCTGGAACCGCGGGAGGCCCCGCTCCCGCAGGGTGTTGGTGTAGTCCACCTGCAGGATGGAGTTCTTCTTCACCACGCCCATCAGCAGGAAGAGGCCGATGACGCTGTTGAGGTTCAGGCTCTGCCCCGTGGCCGCCAGGGTGAGGAGGCCGAAGGGCAGGGTCAGGGGGAGGGAGAGCATGATCGTGACCGGGTGGATGAAGCTCTCGAACTGGGCGGCCAGGACCATGTAAATGAAGATCAGGCTCAGGATCAGGGCCAGCAGGAAGTTCTGGGCAGCCTCGCCCACGAACTTGCCCCGGCCGATGTACGTCGTGGAGTAGCCTGGCGCCAGGCCCGCCTCCTGGACGGCGCCGTTCCCCTGCCCCATGGCCTCCACCAGGGGTTTGTCGAAGAGGTTCGCCACCACCGTGATCTGCCGCTCGCGATTGTACCGGTCAATCTGGCCGGGCGCCTTCCCGGCGCTGAAGTCGGTCACGTTGCTGAGCTGGATGAGCCGTCCGCCGGAGGCGGACACCATCACCTTGGAGATGACCTGGGGGCTGTTACGGAAATCCTGCAGGAGCCGGAGGCGGACGTTGTACTGCTCGTCCCCCTCGCGGAACGTGCTCACCTTCTCGCCCCCCACCATGGTCCGGAGGCTCCCCGCGATGGCGGCCACCCGGATGCCCAGGTCGGCCGCTTTCTGCCGGTCAATGTGCACCCGCACCTCGGGGCGGCGGGCCGCCAGGCTGGTGTCCAGGTCCACGAACCCCGGGATCGCCCGCAAGCGAGCCATCACCGTCTGGGCATAGGCCTCCAGCCGGTCCAGCTCCGGTCCCCGGATGACCAGGTTGAACGGCGTCTGCTTGAATCCCCCCCCGGAGATGAGGCTGATCTGCTGGACGCTCACCCGCAGGTCGGGGAACGTGCGCAGGGCCCCCCGGGCCCTCTGCATGATCTGCTGCTGCGTCTCCTTGCGCTGGGACAGGTGGATCAGCCCGACGTAGATCGAGGCATCCGTCACGTTGGTCACGTTCTGGCCCTGGACCCCGATGGTGGTGAAGAGGGTCTCGACCCCGGGGAGTTTCTTGAGCTCGGCCTCCACGCGGCGGAGGATTGCATCGCTCCGCTCCAGGGAGGAGCCGGGCGGCGTCTCGACGACGACCTCGAATTCGCCCATGTCGTCGTCCACGATGAACTCTTTCTTCACGTACGGGAAGATGGCGATGGTGGAGACCACCACGATCACCGTCAGGGCGACGACGCTCTTCCGGTGTTCCAGGGCCCAGCGGAGCAGCCAGTCGTAGACGCGGTCCAGCGCCGCGTACAGGCCGGACTGCTTGGAGGCCGCGCCGGCCCGCCCGCGGGTCTGTCCCCCGTGCGCCGGTGGCTTGAGGAACCGGGAGCTGAGGCTCGGGGTGAGCGTGAAGGACACGAAGAGGGAAACCAGGATGGCGAAGGCGGCGGTGAGGCCGAAGCTGTTGAAGAACCGACCCACCATGCCGGACATGAAAGCCACGGGGAGGAAGATCACCACCAGGGAGAAGGTCGTGGCCATCACCGCCAGTCCGATCTCCCGGGTAGCCTCCCGGGCCGCCTCCATCGGTCCTACCCCCTCCTCCTCCATGTAGCGGAAGATGTTCTCCAGGACGACGATGGCGTCGTCAATGACGATGCCCACCGACAGGGACAGTCCCAGCATGGTCTGATTGTTCAGGGTGAAGCCGGCGTACTTCAGCAGGGTGAAGGTGCCGATGATGGAGGTGGGGATGGCCAGGGCGGCGATGATGGCAGCTCGCAGATTCCGGATGAAGAAGAAGACCACGATGCTGGCCAGGATACCGCCCAGCATCAGGTGCTCCTGCACGTCGTGCATCGAGCGGCGAATGAAGCGGGAAAGATCCCGGACCTCCGCCACCCGGACATCCGGGGGCAGGGTGCGCCGGATCTCCGCCAGGCGGCGGCGCACCCGGTCCACCACCTGCACCGTGTTGGTCCCGGACTGCTTGCGGACCAGGAGGGAGACCGCGTTCTCCCCGTTCAGCCGGGACAGGGTCCGCGGCTCCTCGATGCCGTCCACGGCGCGGCCGATGTCGGCGACTCGTACCGGAGCGCCCTTCAGGTCCGCCACGATAAGCTGGGTGAAGTCCTCCGCCCGCTCGATCCGGCCGAGGGTGCGCAGCCCCTCCTCCCGCTGGCCCTTCGTGATCCGGCCCCCGGGAATCTCGGCATTCTGCTGCTGCAGCGCCTGCTTCACCCGATCCACGGAGAGGCCATAGGCGGCGAGCTTGTCCGCATCCAGCTCGATCTGGATCTCGCGCTTGCGATCCCCGACGAAGGTGAGACTCCCCACGCCGTTGACCGTCTCGATCTGGCGCTTGATCCGCTTGTCGGCGATCTCGGTGATCTCCCGGGCCGACCGTTGCCCGGAGACCACGATGGCCAGGATGGGGGTGGCGTCGGGGTCAAGCTTCTCGATGACGGGCGGGTTGGTCCCGGGCGGGAACTTATCCAGGATGGTGGCCACCTTGTCCCGGACCTCGTTGGCCGCCACCTCGACCGGTTTTTCCAGGACGAAGGTCACGAAGACCTGGGAGATCCCCTCCTTGGTGGTGGAGCGCAGCTCGTCAATGCCGCTGATCGTATTGACGACCTCCTCGATGGGCTTGGTGATCTGGCTCTCCACCTCCTCGGGCGTGGCCCCCTCGAGGGTCGTGGTCACGGTGATGGTGGGAAACTCCACCCGGGGAAAAGCGTCCAGCCCGAGGTCCCGGTAGGAAAAGAGGCCCAAGACCACCACCGACATGACCAGCACGGTGGCAAAGACCGGACGCTTGATGCAGAGATCAGCCAGGAACATGGTGGCTCAATCACATGGAAAATCGGAAACTGGACACTGGAAACTGGAACCTGGAAAACGGGACGAGCCCGGGGGATGAGTTACGAACTTCGAACCGCTGAAATCACAGATGAGCGCTGAGGAAAGCTGACCGTCCGATTTCCTATTTCCGATTTCCGGTTTCCAGTTTCCGATTTCCAGTGTCCGACTTGTCCTGTGAGGGCGCGCCGCGGGCGCCAGCCTGGACCGCCACGGTCGTTCCTGTGGCGAGCTGGCTGAGACCGGAGGTGGCCACCGTCTCGCCGACCTTCACGCCCTCCAAGATCTCCACCCGGCCGTCCCGGCGCTGGCCGGTCGTCACCCGCCGCTCCTCGGCCTTGCCGTCGGCGATGACGTAAACCTTCACGATCCCCGCGAAGGTCACCACCGCCTCTTCGGGGACGAACGGCACGTTCCGCTCCACGCCGGTGAGAATGGAAGCCTTGGCGAAGAAACCGGGCTTGAGGACCCCGCCGGGATTGGGGACGGATGCCTCCACGGTGAAGGTCCGGCTTTCGACGTCCACGGCCGGGCTCACCCGGGTGATGGTCCCCGTGAACGTGCGGCCGGGATACGCCTCGACCTCTACCCGGACGGGACGGCCCGCACCCAGCCGGGGCGCGAATCGTTCTGGCACCTCACCTTGAAGTTTCAGGGCCTGGATCGCGACCAGGCTCATGAGGGGGGTCTTCTCCTTGTAGGACTCCCCCACGTTGACCAGGCGCTTCCGAACGAACCCGTCAAAGGGCGCCACGATCTCGGTGTCCCGCAGGCGCTTTCGGGCCAGCTCCAGGGCGGTCGAGGCCTGCTCCACATTCGCCTCGGCGTTCTTGGCCGCCGCCCGGTCGCTCTCGTACTGGGCTTCATTGGCCCGCACGGAGGCGAGGGCCACATCGGACTGGGTCTGGGCCGAGTCCCGCTGGCTGGCGGAGATCGCCCCCTCGGCGAACAGGTCCTGGAACCGCTTGAGATTGGTCTGGGCGTCGCTCAGGACGGCCTGGGACCGCTCCACGTTGGCCCGGTTCCAATCCAGCATCTGGCGAGCCCGCGCCAGCGCCTCACGCGCCGCCTGGAGGTTCGCGACCGCCCGCTCCACCTCCAGCCGCGCTTCCCGCTCGTCCAACTGGATGACGACCTGGCCCTTCCGCACGCGATCCCCCAGATCCACGAGGATCTTGCCGATGGTGGCGGGGGCCTCGTTGGCCAGTGTGACCTCCTCCTGCGCCAGGAGTGTGCCGACGATCTGGACCGTCCGCTCCACATCCCGCCCGTCGGCCTGGGCAACGCTGATGGTGATCTTCCGCTCGCCCGGGGCGGCGTTCGCGGCGGGCGCCCCGGACTTCTCTCGGGAGCAGCCCACGGCGGCCAGGACGAACCCACACAGGGTGATCACGAGAATCCGTGTCGTTCTCATCATTCGAGGCGGTCTCCAGAGGGTTACGAAAGATAACTGAGCAATTGCTCAGTCAGCCTACCGAAGCAAACGGAGAGGGTCAAGGGAAATCTGGACGCTATCGGTGTGGAGGAGCCTGGAGTACGATTGAGGCCCCGTGATGCGAGCCATCCGACGGCGATTTCAACGGACCGGCCATTCAGCAGACGGCGGCTTCTCGAATTTCGGCACGGGCACTTTCAATCCGAAATCACGGAATCCACCGCCTGCGTCAGATCCGTGGTGTGCCCCTTGATGCGGATGGTGTCCCCCACGCTCAGGAAGCCCGCGGTGATCTGGATCCCGGCCACGCCGATCTTTGCGAAGTAGTCCATGACCTTGCCGATGACCTCTTCGCCCATGGCAACACCTCCCCAGGCTCAATTCTGGATTTCGAATTGCCGATTTCGGATTGATGCGTCTGCGTGCATCTGCGTTCATCTGCGGTTGCGGTCGGGTCAGCGGATGACGGCGGCGGCCCGCATGGCGGCGATCTCTCCCGCCGAATACCCCGCCCGCAACAGGAGGGCGCCCGTGTGCTGGCCCAGGACCGGCGGGGGCTCGTGTCTGGTTCGCGCCCCGCTGGACAGGTGGAGAGGGGTGCCCGGCAGGGCCATGATCGTCCCGTCCGGCATCTCCTCCGCCGAATACCCCGCCCGCAACAGGAGGGCGCCCGTGTGCTGGCCCAGGACCGGCGGGGGCTCGTGTCTGGTTCGCGCCCCGCTGGACAGGTGGAGCGGGGTGCCCGGCAGGGCCATGATCGTCCCGTCCGGTAAGGGCACCTCCGCCAGCATGCCCCGATGCAGCACCTGCGGATCGGCGAACGTCTCTGCCAGGTCATTGACGGGGGCGAAACAGACCTCCGCCTGGGATAACCGTTCAACCCATTCGGCCCGGGTCCGGGACCTGAAGATGCGGGCGAGTTCCGCCCGGACCTCGCGACCTTTCGCGTCGTCGGGCTCGGCGAAGGGGATCAGATCCTCCCGCCCGAGAGCCAGGCACAGGTTCCGCCAGAACTTCGCCTCCAGGGCGCCCACGGTGATGTAGCCCCCGTCCTTGGTCTCGTACACCTGGTAGCCCGGAAGGCCGCCGCTCAGGAAGAACCGGCCGCGCTTCGGCACGTCCCCGCTAGCCCCGAAGACGGCCGCCGGCAGGCTGAGCCAGGAGACCACGGTGTCCAGCATGGCCACATCCACGAACCGGCCTTCCCCGGTCCGCTCCCGCGCCAGGAGCGCCGCCACGATCCCGAACGCCACCGTCATCCCACCCGACAGGTCGGCGATCTGGACGCCGGGCAGGACGGGCGGCCCACCCTCCGCCCCCGTGATGCCGAGGATGCCGCCGGAGGCGATGTAGTTGATGTCGTGGCCCACCCGGTCCCGGTACGGCCCATCCTGTCCGTACCCCGTGAGGGCGCAATAGACCAGGCGGGGGTTTGTGGCGCGGAGCGCCTCGAATCCCAGCCCCAGGCGATCCATCACGCCGGGCCGGAACTGCTCGACCACGACGTCCGCCGCGGCGCAGAGCCGGCGAAAGACGGTCTTGCCCGCCTCGGCCTTGAGGTTGACGGCCAGGCTCTTCTTGTTGCGGTTCACCGCCTGAAACAACGCCCCCTCGCCGCCGACGCTGGGCGAGAACTCGCGCGCATAGTCCCCCACCTCCGGCTCCTCGACTTTGACAACCTCGGCCCCCAGGTCCGCCAGGAGCATGGTCCCGTACGGCCCCGGCAGGAGCCGCGTCAGATCCAGAATCGTGAGGCCTTCGAGCAGCAGGGGCATGCCGGTTCCCTGCCCACATGGGCGTTCAACCGTCGTGGGTGTGCGACCTTACCATCAGCCACGAGACCGCCGCAAGGGATTTCTCCCGCGGCGGCGCCTGTCGCGCGGGGCTGCCCCGTCATTTGACAAGCTTTTCCGGAATGGGATATAAAGACATGTTCTCCACCCCTCACAAGGAGCATCGGATGCCACCGCAATCCTTGATCGGCCCCATCCTGATCGTCCTGGTCGTCCTGGGCTTGCTGGGCCAGGCCATCCCTCTCTACACCGATTATCTCTGGTTCCAGGAGGTGAAGCTCACGTCGGTCTTCACCACCATCCTGTGGACCAAGGCTGTCCTGGCCCTGGCGGCCGGTCTGGCCTTCGCCCTCCTCGTGTACGTGAACGTGCGCCTGGCGGCTCGCTCCACCTCGGGCGACGTCTTGGTGGAGCTCGACGATCCCTTCGGCCTCCCCAGCCGCCTGGTCATCGAGCCGCTCTTCCGGAAGTTCCTGCTGCCCGGGGCCCTGATCCTGGGCTTCCTGGCGGGCTCCCAGGCCGCCGGACAGTGGGAGACCTTCCTGCGGTTCGTGAACGCCCAGCCCTTCAACGTGCAGGACGCGCTCTTCGGACGGGACGTCGGCTTCTACGTGTTCCGGCTGCCCTTCCTGAGCACGCTGTACGCCTGGGCGCTGGCGGCGCTTGGCATCAGCTTCATCCTGGTCGTGGCCACCAGTGTCCTCCACCGCGGCATCCAGATCACCGCCCGGGGGCCACGGGTGGCCGCCCACGCCCGGGCCCACCTGCTCACCTTGGGCGCCCTGATCCTGATCGTCAAGGCCGGGGGATACTACCTGGACACTTACGAACTCTTGTTCTCGCCCCGGGGGATCGTGTTCGGCGCCGGCTACAGCGACATCAACGCGCAGCTCCCCGCCCTGCGCATCCTCACCATCCTGTCGCTGGGGTGCGCGGCGGTCTGCATCTGGCAGATCGGCCAGCGGGGCGTCCGCCCGGTGTTCATCGCCCTGGCCGTCCTGGTGGGGGCCAACGTGCTGGGCCTGGGGATCTACCCCACCCTGCTCCAGCGGTTCCGGGTGGTGCCGAACGAGATAGTGGCAGAGCGACCCTACATCGAGCAGAATATCAAATTCACGCGGACGGCCTACGGGCTGGACCGCATCCAGGAGCAGGAGTTTCCCGCGGAGGAAACGCTGCGCGCCGAGGACCTGCAGCGGAACGACCCCACCATCAAGAACATCCGCCTGTGGGATCACCGGCCGCTCCTGGCGACCTACGGCCAGTTGCAGGAGATCCGCACCTACTACCGGTTCGTGGATGTGGACAACGACCGCTACTTGGTGGATGGGCAACTCCGCCAGGTCATGCTCTCTCCGCGCGAGCTGTCCTACAAGAACCTCCCCAGCCGGATCTGGATCAACGAGCGGTTGACCTACACCCACGGGTACGGCGCGGTCCTGGGGCCGGTGAACCGGATCACCCCCGAGGGCCTGCCCGATTTCTGGATCAAGGACATCCCCCCGGTCTCCGCGGGGCCGATCAAGGTGACCCGGCCCGAGATCTACTACGGCGAGATCGGCAACGACTACGTCTTCGTCAAGACCCGCGCCCAGGAGCTGGACTACCCGGCCGGCGACAAGAACGTCTACAGCACCTACGCCGGGCAGGGCGGCGTCCCGATTCAATCCTTCCTGCGGAAGGTCCTCTTCGCCCTGCGCTTCGGGGACGTCAAGATCGTCCTCTCCAACGACATCATCGGCGAGAGCCGGGTGATGTATCACCGGCAGATCGAGGAGCGGGTGAAGAAGGCCGCCCCGTTCATCCAGTTCGACCGCGACCCCTACCTGGTCATCCGGCAGGACGGCCGCCTGGTCTGGATCATTGATGGCTATACCACCAGCAACCGGTTCCCCTACTCGGAGCCGGTCCGGGGCCTGGGCAACTACATCCGCAACTCGGTCAAGGCGGTGGTGGACGCCTACGACGGCAGCCTGGCCTTCTACCTCAGCGAGCCGGACGATCCCGTGGTCAAGGCCTACGCCCGGGCCTTCCCCGGCCTGTTCCAGCCGCTCACGGCCATGCCCGCCGACCTCCGGTCGCACGTGCGCTACCCGCAGGGGCTCTTCGCCATCCAGGCCCGGATGTTTGCGACCTACCACATGCGGGACCCGCAGGTCTTCTACAACAAGGAAGACCTGTGGAGCATCCCCAAGAAGGCGGTGGAAGGGCAGGAGCGCGACATGGAGCCCTACTACACCATCATGCGCCTCCCCGGGGAGAAGAGCGAGGAGTTCATTCTGCTGAGTCCCTTCAACCCCAGCAAGAAGGACAACATGATCGCCTGGCTGGCGGCGCGCAGCGACGGCCCGCACTACGGCAAACTCATCGTGTACAACTTCCCCAAGCAGAAGCTGATCTACGGGCCCCGCCAGATCGAGGCCCGCATCGATCAGGACGCCTTCATCTCGCAGCAGCTCAGCCTGTGGAGCCAGCGCGGCTCCCAGGTCATCCGGGGGAGCCTGCTGGCCATTCCCATCGAGCAGTCGCTGCTCTACGTCGAGCCGCTCTACCTGGCGGCCGAGAAGGGCTCCCTCCCCGAGCTGAAGCGCGTCATCGTGGCGTTCGGGAACCAGATCGCCATGGAGGAGAACCTGGAGGCCTCCCTGGTCCAGATCTTCGGGGGGCCCGGCAAGCGAGCGGTGGTCGCCCGGGCAGAGCCCGCCACCGCGTCGGCGCCGCCCCTGGGGCGCGAGGCCGGACTCCGCAGCCTGGTGGACCAGGCCTGGCAGCAGTACAGCCGGGCCCAGGACCTCTTGCGTCAGGGGAACTTCTCGGGCTATGGGGAAGAGATCAAGCGGCTGGAAGGGACGCTCAAGACGCTGCGAGAGCGCGCGCGCTAAACAGCAGGCATTCAGCCATCAGCCCTCGGCGCTCCGCCGCGGAGGGACGGGACGACCAGCTCCGCCCAGGCAGGATCACCGCAGCCGGGCCAGCCCGCCGGAGACTTATCCGGACCCGATGCCAGATATGGCCCCTGAACGGGAAACCGTATGGGCGTAGCTAGGCGACCCTGAGTTTCTTGCTGGGTGTCTTCACAACGAGCTTCACCTTACCACCGAGGCGGGTCAGCATATCAATCAGCGTGTCCGTGCTGAACAGGTCAATCCGGCCGCGGAGCAGGTCGCTGACGCGCGGCTGGGTCACCCCCAAAATCTTGGCCGCTTGCGCCTGGCGCAGGCGCCGGCTACGGACAATTTCCTGCACATGGTGCATCAGGACCGCACGGACCTTGAGGTGCTCGGCCTCCTCCCAGGAGAATCCCAGGTCACGG
>JACQXP010000325.1 GCA_016208645.1 Candidatus Methylomirabilota bacterium
ACATCGGCCATTGGTGCTCGTCGCTTCTTGCCGAGCACGTGGCCGAGGTCATCATGGTGGCGCCGCCCGGGGGGGACCCGACGCGGACGCACGTCGCCTTCGGCCGCAAGGAGTGGATGTTCAAGGACAGCGCGACCGGCGAGGCGGTCGGGCGCAAGTTCCTCCACGAGTGCCGGAACAAGCTCTCCATCACGATGAACCTGGAGACCGCCGAGGGGCGGGAACTGCTCAAGAAGTTGGTGGTGGATGCGGATGTGCTGATCGAGAATTATCCCCCCGGACAGTTCGACGCCTGGGGGGTCGGCTACCGGCAACTCTCCCAGATCAACCCTCGCCTGGTGTACTGCTGGGTCGGGCAGCGCGGCCAATGGGGACCGCTGAAGGACCGGCCCTGGATGTACGACCCCGTCGGCCAGAACGCCTGCGGCTTCACCCACGGCACGGGGGCGCCAGTTGCCTTCGGGGGCCGGCCCACCCGGTCCGGGTTCTGGGTCTGCGATCACGTGGGCGGGACTGAGGCTGCCATAGGGATCATGGCCGCCCTGAACTACCGGGAACGGGTCTCGAGCCGCGGCCAGTTCGTCGAGGCCACATCGGCGGCCGGGATCCTGCGGATCCTTGATTACAACTGGGGCTGGCAAGGGATGGACGGCAGCATCCGGCCCCGCTTCGGAAACTGGGACCTGGCCATCAACATCTATGCGGTGAACCCCTGCAAGGATGGCCAGATCATGGTGGGCGGCGGGCACGATCGCCTCTGGTTCCGGATCTGGAAGACCGTGGGCAAGGACCGGCCGGAGCTGGAGGAGCACATCATCGAGGATCCGGCCCTCAAGGTCGTGGTGGATCGCCTCCCCTTCTACGCCCAGGTCGAGACGTATACCACCTTCTCCGACTGGTTCAAGGATAATTCCCGCCTCGAGGCCGAGACGAAGCTGCAGGCGGAAGAGGTGGCGTCCGGCGGCGTGACCTTCACCGATGAGGTGGCGGAGTTTCCGCACTTCAAGTACCGGGGCCACGTGAACGTGATTGACGATGCCCTGTACGGGAAGGTTCTCCACGCGCCGGCCCCCCAGTTGGCCCAGAAGGCCCCTCCACGGCTGAAGTGGATCGGCCGGCCGACCGGGTACGACAATGAGGAGGTCTATCGCCGCATCTTCGGCTTCAAGAAGGACGATCTGGACCGGCTGAAGAAGCAGGGGGTTATCTAGCGTACTCCCCTGACAAAGGAGGTTGAACCGATGGCCGATCAGGTGAAAAGTTTTGAAGAATACTGCCGCGAGACCTTCGACGCAAAGAAGATCTTCGAGAAACCCGAGGCGTTCAAGGGGTACGTGGCTATGTCCATGACGCAGTACATCCTCGGCCCCTCCTGCGCCAACTATTTCGCCGAGCTGGGGATGGAGACGATCAAGATCGAGCTGCCCCGCCGGGGCGAGCCGATGCGGCACACGACCCCATATAACGAGCCATTCCTGTATCCCCTGTCCAAGCAGATGCCGGACAAGGGGACGGGCCTGGGCTTCTTCGGCGCCAACCACAACGAGTACTTCCTGTCTGTGGACTTCCACAAGCCGGAGGGGGTCGAGATTGTCAAGCGGATCGCTGCCAAGGCCGATGTCGCGGCCGAGAACTACCGGCCCGGCACGTTCGACCGGTGGGGCATCGGCTACCGGCAGCTTTCCCAGGTCAACCCTCGCCTGGTGTACATTTGGATGGGGGGGTTCGGCGGGTGGGGCCCCGGTCGGGTGCGTGCCTCGTACGACATCCTGGGGCAGGCCCAGGGCGGCTGTTTCTCGGTGACCGGCTTCCCGGGCCCGGGTCATGGCCATCCCGCCATCGTGCTCCCGTCCAAGCACACCATCTGGCTGGCCGACTACTGGGGGGGCATGATGGGCTGCTTCGCCGGACTCGCTGCCCTGTGGTGGCGGGACAACGTCTCGGGCGTCGGGGAGTTCATCGAGTACAGCCAGGTCCACGGCGCTACCCGTCATCTGGAGAGTGCCCTCCCAGTCTACGGCCGCTACGGGGTGATCAAGCAGCGGTGGGGAGACTGGGATACCGAGATGTGTGTCCACGGGATCATCAAGTGCGGCAAATCCTCCTACCCGAACTCCAAGAACCCTCAAGAGATGGAGGAGGGGTATATCCTGATCTCCGCTCCCGAGGACAAGGACTTCGCCAAGCTCTGCCAGGTGGTGCCGAACCTGAAGGCGCTGGCGGGCAAGTATGCCAAGGCCGACGATCGTATCCAGCCCGCGGCCCAGACCGAGATCTATAATGCCCTGGAGGAATGGGCCAAGGACAAGACCAAAGAGGAAGCCTGGAAGTTCATGGAGGACAACAACATCAACAGCCAGCCGGTCTGGAGCAACAAGGAGGTCTCCCAACAGGAGCACTACCACATACGGGATGAGCTCCACTGGCTGGATGACCCCTACTTCGGCGACGTCCTGAGTCAGGGGTTGGGATACCATCTCTCTGAAACCCCTGGCCGACATCGGTGGGCCTTCAAGCCGGTGGGGGCCGATAACGAGTACATCCTCCAGAAGTACTGCGGCTACGGCCTGGACCAGATCAGGGAGCTGGAGAAGAACGAGATCATCTAGGGGGGACAGCGGGGCCGCCCAGGGGGACACCCGATGGCGGCCCCGCGAACCGACCAAGGAGGTGGCTGCATGGCTGACTTCAAGCATTGCTCGCTGCTCCTGGAATGCGCCAAGTGCGAGATCATCAACTACCTGGACCCTTTCACCTTCTGGTTCTTCGAGGGAAAGGTGAAGTGCGCCGGCTGCGGCGCCATCTGGGCGCTGAAGATTGACAACGGGGTGCGGGTCTCCGGTCCCACCGAGGGCAAAGCCCCGCACGACAAGCTGCCCGGCTATGCCCAGTCCAAGGATTACAAGACCAAGATCACCGACACCACGAAGGTGAACCCGCCGGTCATGGCCCGGGCCGACTTCGTCGGCAAGCCGATCCCCATCCGCAAGAGCATCCGGGGCAAGCTGGTGAGCGGCGCACCCCTGAAGGCCGAGGATCTGGTGGGCAGCCGGCCGCGCTTCATCATGGAGGGAAGGGAATAGAAGTAGAAGCGAGGGACTAGATGCCCAAGCCGAAGAGCAAGAAGGCAGGAATGAAGGGCCGGCGGGCTGCGCCGGCCAAGGTGGCAGCCAAGGCCCGGAAGCCGAAAGCCCGGCGGGCGGCCAAGCCAACTGCCCGGAAGGGGCAGGCTCCTGCAGCAATAAAGCCTGCAGCAAAAAAGAAGGGAGCGGCCAGGACTCCGGCCAGGCCTGCGCCAAGGAAGAAGGTCGCGACCAAGGCTCCGGCCAAGCCGGCACCACCGGTCGCGAAACCCGCTGCTCCTCCCGCGGCGGCACCCGCGGCTCAGGCGGCTCCGCCCGTGACGAAAGCTCAGAAGAAGGAGGCAACCAGGATGGCTGACCAAGCGACAACGTGCCCGATCCACGGAGTTCCCGATTGCTTCAAGCCCGCGCTGGACGCCCACGTCGCCAAGGCGTACGACGGCTACTGCACCAAGATTGATTGGCCCTTTGTCAGGATCATCCCCAAGGGTTGGAAGCCCGGCAAGTAGGGCCGCTCCCTGGGGGAAATGGTGGAGGGGGGATGAGCCACGGCTGTGATGAGCAGCCGTGGCTTATTTTTGCCCGGGGCAGGGCGGCGGTGGGCGAACAGGCAGGGGCGGGAGGGTGACCTCTCGCGGGGGAGAGTGTCCGGACCTGAAGCATGCAGGCAAGGAGGAATGAATCGTGAAAGTGGAATTCTACTACAGCAGCAAGGACGAGCCGGCGATGCAGTTCCAGTGTGACAACAAGAAGGCCCTGGCGCTTTGCGAACAGCTCAAGGCAAAGGGGGTCAGTGTCGTCGCCCAGGATTGCTCGCAGCAGCCGGTGGCCTTCAAGACCTACAATGCGGCGGTGACCGGACCCAGCGCCTCCAAGCGCGCGGTCTTCGGTGCCAAAGGGGCGCTGGAAGAGGACATGGGAAAAACGGTTCCCGCGCTGCTGGTCTTTCCCAAGGAGGGCGACCGGTATCCGGAGGAAGTGTTCCCCCGGAGCGACAAGGAGCTGGGCCGCCTGATCGGCGTGGAAGAGGCGCTGCAGAACCTCATCAACAAGGCGTAGGATTTCGCGGGGTGCGGTCGAGCACCCTGATAACCCAGGCTGGTCAGGAAAGGTCGAGCGGCCACCCGGGCGCATCGTCGCCGCGCACTCCCGGCGTCCCCCAGGGGGGGGATTTGTCTGTTCCCTGGCGGGGACGGATCGCGGCGCCGCGACGGGCGACGGACCAGGCGGCCCGGGCTTCTTCAGCAGCC
>JACQXP010000076.1 GCA_016208645.1 Candidatus Methylomirabilota bacterium
GCCCTCCCGCAACAAAGGAGTACTGAGCGTGGTCCGATTGCTGAACTGTCGCGCCAGTTCCCTCCCTTCGGGGAAGTCGGCTGCTTCCATCAGGTCCTCAATATGGACCGTTTGTCTGTCTATAAATGCTCGGCCTCCCACTGTCTCTCGATTGATGGGCACCCTCAACCCAATGGGCACATCGATTGGACCATGATGGGCAACCACTCGGAGCGCGTTTTCCTCACTGAGAAGGATTGTGCCATCCCAGGCATTACACAACCGCGCAGCCCTTTCCGCGACCGCGTCCAGCACGGGCTGGATGTCTGTTGGAGAGCCACTGATGGCGCGCAGGATCTCGGCGGTGGCCGTCTGCTGCTCCAGGGCCTCGGTCAGCTCTCGCGTCCGCTCCTCGACCTTCTGCTCCAGGGTGGCATATGACTCCTGGAGCTGGGCCGTCATCCGGTTAAACTGGTCGGCCAGGGCCTCCAGCTCGTCGCCGGTCCGGACCTCGATGCGGTGGTCCAGGGCCCCCGCGCCGATCCTGGCCGCCCCGGCCTGCAGCGCCTGGATGGGCGTGACCATCTTCCGGGCGAGAAACAGGCTGGCCAGCACGGAAATCCCCAGCCCCACGAACAGCAGCCCAACGGTCCGCAGGATGGCGGAGTAGAGGGGCGCGAAGGCCTCTGTCAGCGGCTGCTCGACGAAGACCGACCATCCCAGGGGTGCAATGGTCGCATGGGCGGTGAGGACGCGCCGTTCCTGCAGGTCTCGCGCGATGGTGACCTCGTCCCGTTCCTCGCCGGGCCGGGAGGGACCCGCCAGGGCGGCCTGGACCTGGGGGAGCCGGGAGAGGGCGGTCTTCTGCAGGACCAGGCTGATGTCGGGATGGGCGATGAGTGTGCCGCGGGAGTCCACCACGTAGGCGAACCCGCCCTTTCCGATCTTGATCTGAGAGATGACGTCCCAGATGAACTTCAGGTTCACCTCGGCCACGGCGACGCCCGCATCCGGCCCGCTCCCCGCCATGGCGATGGTCATGTAGGGCTCGGACTCCTTGCGGAAGGAGACGGGGCTGAAATGGATCTTCCCGGCCTTGGCCTCGAGGAACTTCGGCTCCCTGGAGAAGTCGGCCCGGCTCCCGACCATGTCCATGGCGAGGCGGGAGATCCGGAGCTGTTCCCTGCCCGATGCATCCAGGTGGCTGATCTCGGTGATCGCCGGGACCTGGCGAAGCAGCCTGAGCGAGTCGAAGCGTCGCTGGTCCAACGCGACACCCCGGGCACCCCACATGGCCTGGGTGGTCCAGCCGATCTGGCGTTCGATTTCCTTGATGAACTGTTCAATCTTGGAGGCTGCGGACAGTGCCTTTTCTCGCTGGAGGCTCACCAGGGCCGCCTCGTTTTCCCGGTAGGAGAAATAGATCTCGACGAGACCGCTCGTCAGCAGGGCCCCGCTGACCAGGATCACAAAGAGGACCGCGTACTTCCGGAAGAGGCGGCCCCGAACTCTCATTAAGTTACCTGGTCCGCTCGGATCATGACGGAATAAAGGCGGTCATATTCCGCATCTCTCCGGTTATCCCAGACTGTCGAACTTCCGGCTCCAGGTCAAAGCTGACCCGTGGGCGTTTCACCGGGGACTCCATGGGTCGTGCCATGTCTCGTCACCTCCGGCTGGGAGGATGGCGTAAAGACGCCACGGTGTCAATGACACCATCCACCCCCATTCCGGGAGCCTTCGCGGCCTGGTAGCCTTGGACTGCGGGCGGCGCCGCGAGGATCGCCATAGCAAGTATGAGCAGGAGTAACCTGTATGCAGTGCGACTTTGCCTTCGCCAATCGACAATCCACAATCCAAAATCGAAAATGGCGTTCACTGGATCCCCTCATCCACGCGCACAAGCACAGACTGCAGGATGGTGAGGCCGAGGGCCTTGGCGGTCTTGAGATTGAAGCGATTCTGACAACACCAACACCCCGGAATAGAGCAGACTGTTCGGGGGGCTGGTGTGCTTGGGGCTCGCGACAAGCCAGCGGGTGTCCTAGTTCTTCGCCAGAAATGCTCTGGCCTCCCCCAGCTCGGGCCGCTCGGTGTCGGCGCGGGCGCAGAGCGCCACGAGCTGCCCGTAATACGCTTTGGCCTTTCCGAGATCACCCGCAAGCTCGGCGGCCTTGGCCGCGCCGTACAGCCCTTTGAACCGGTTCGGCTCCACGCGATGCGAGGCCTCGAACTCCTTCAATGCCTGGCCCGGATTGCCGAGCTCCAGGAGCATCTCTCCCAACAGCTCGCGCGCCGGCACGATCGGGCCCGGGGTGACCGGGTGCTTCTCCGTCGCGTCCTCGCGATCGGCGGCCGCCCGCATGAGCCGCAGGGCCTCCTCATTCTTTCCTCCGGCGCGCGCGAGCCACGCGGATGCCACCTGTCGCTGGATCTCCGCCTGTTCCGCCCAGTAGCCCTGTTTGGCGGCCGTCAAGACGTCGCGGAGCGCCTCCAGCCTGGCGATGTCCCTTCTCACGCCGACGGCATCGCCGCTGCGGGCGGCGCCCAGGGCGCGCGCGAAGACGAGCACGGCCTCGGACTGGGGGAACCGGCCCCAGGGAAACTCACTCGGGGAGAGCGTCAGCGACGCGGCGTCCGCCCAGCGGCGTTGTTCGAGGACGACCCGGGCCGGGATAGCCGCCAGGGCGTAGCCCGTGACAAAGTGCTCGAAATTGATTTTTTGGATTGCACGGGCCTCGTCGAGGACGCGCCTGGCCGCGAGGTCCTGGCCCCCCTGGAGGTAGGCATACGCCAGGTAATCCATGGCGAGGTAATGGGCCACCCCGGGATGGTTCGGCTGCTCCGCGAACACCTTCTCGAGGAGGCCCGCGGCCTTGAGCTGATTGGCGTACGTCTTGTCGGTCGGGAGCATCGTGATGTTCAGGGCCAGCGCGTAAAAGACCGCCGCCTCCCGATCCTCCGGATAGCGGAGGAGCACCTGCTCCATGGCCTTTCCGTAGGCGAGGGCCCGTGTCCGGTGATCAACCGTGTCCGCGTCCTTCAGTGACCCATCGCACAGCCGGGGTCCATCTGGGTGACCACGCCAAAGGCGTGGCGTCCGGCGTCGAACCAGAAGGAATGATGGTATCCCTCCACCGGCCTGCCGGCTTCCGTGCGGCCTCCGTTCCTGGGAGTCAACCCGCGAAGGCCAGCCGGACAGTCCACGGCTGTCTGACTTCCGCACTCCGGCGTCCGCTCCCTACTGACGGCCGAGTGCTGATCGCCGACCCCGTACCGGCTTCAGCAGGCTGCCGGTCGCAGCGTCGGGAGATCGAAAGGCGAAGGAGGAAGACAAGAGTCCCTCATCCTCCCTCGCCACTCTGGGTCCACAACGGCCCCAGGCTCTGCCGAGAAGGCTTGTTTCCCGCGGCCCTGGGGGTAAAACGCGCCGCCCATCAGCAGGACCGCAACGACCGCCAGCCCGATGATCCCGAATACCCGCTTCATTGTCTTGCCCTCCCTTGGCCCGGTCTTCCTGGGTCCGGGCGCTGACCCGATCCCTCGCAATCCGGATGCCAGGGATGGCCGAGGCGTCGGGCCGAGAGGAGGTATCCCCGGGATGTTCGTAACCACTGAATTCTGGGCGATGTGTCTGGACGCCCAGCAAGCGTGGCAGAGGGGGCAACGCTGGCGACCCACGGTCAGGTGGATGCTTCCGTATCCAGGACCTCTGCCCGAATGGATTCACCAAACCCAGGGATTGGGGGTTGGGGGCTAGGGATTGGAGGGTAGGGCCCGAAGAGAACCTCTGTCGTTCTGACCCCAATCCCCAATCCCCAATCCCCAAACCCTTAC